>JAHDHM010000190.1 GCA_020631315.1 Acidimicrobiales bacterium | reverse complement strand
ATCGACGACGAGGTGCTGCGTCCAGCGGACGGCATCGGCCGGGTCGAGGGCAGCGAACCAACGCTGAGCGGGCAGCAGCGGCACGTCGCCGACCAGTCCCTCCTCGATGTGGCCGTCGACGTGGGTCAGCAGGGGTGCGAGCGAGCGCACCGTCGAGTGCTCGAAGATCGAGCGGGGGGTGAAGGTGAACCCGTCGGAGCGCAGCGCCGCCGCGATGCGGATGGCGACGATCGAATCGCCGTCGAGGTCGAAGAAGTCGTCGTCCAACCCGATGTCGTCTCGGCCGAGCACCTCCACCCAGCGGTCCAGCAGTAGCCGCTCGATCGCGGAAGCGGTATCGGCCGACGCGGCACCCGACGATGTGCTCGCGGACTGGAGCGGCCTGGGTTCGCGTGCAGCGAGAGCTCTGCGGTCGACCTTTCCGTTGGGTCGCCTGGGTAGCGACGACCCGACGACCACGTCAGCGGGCACCGCAGCGCTCGGCAGCTCGTCTCGGAGCTGCCGGAACCATGGGTCCCGCTGCTCTGCGTCTACCTCGGACCCGACGTCGAGCTCGACGTGCAGCACCACACGGGCGGCCCCCGAGGTCGACTCGCCGGCGGCCGCGGCTGCGGCCCGCACCCCGGCCAACCGAAGGCCGGCGGCGTCGACCGCCCCCAGCTCGATTCGATGGCCCCTGACCTTCACCTGGTCGTCGACGCGACCATGGAAGCGGTGCACGCCGTCACGGTCAGCTGAGACGAGATCACCGGTGCGATACCAGCGAGTGCCATCGAGCTCGATGAAACGGTCGATGGTCTCGGCCTCGCGGTCGAGGTAGCCCGCGGTGACGCCGGGACCCGACACCAGGAGCTCGCCGGGTACGCCGACGGGTCTGGCCAAGAGGTCAGGGCCGACGATCCTCGACCGCCCGCCGGGAAGCGTCGTGCCGATCGGTGCGTCGTCGACCGGGAGGTCTCGTTCGAAGAGATGTCGATGGCTCCAGACCGTGGTCTCGGTCGGGCCGTACTCGTTGGCCAGCACGCAGTTCGGCACGAACGCGTGATGTGCTGCGACGAGCTCAGGGCTGCAGGCCTCGCCGGCGACGATCACCGTCCGGAGGTCCGGCATCGAGAGATCCGTCGAGCGGGCGGCGCCGAGCAGGATCTCCCAGAGCGACGGCAGCATCAGCGTGTGCGTGATGCGTTGCTGTGTCAGCAACTGCAGCAGGTGCTCCGGGTCGTCTCGACGATCGTCGGCGGGCAGGACGACGGTGCCGCCCGTCGCCAGCGGCCACCAGAGCCCGACCATCGAGCTGTCGAAGGCCATCGGCGAGACCATGAGGAAGCGATCTGGCGCGGCGGCATAGGCACTGGCGCGTGCTGCGGTCGAGAAGCCGATGTTGGCCTGCGAGACCGGCACGCCCTTCGGCACACCTGTGGAGCCGCTCGTGTGGATCACGTAGGCCGGAGCAGTGGGTTCCGTCGGCCAGTCGACGAAGGGTTGCGGGTCGGCGGCGAGGATCTCCGACACTGCGACGACGGAGATTCCTTCCGGTAGGCGATCTCGTACGGCTTCCGCCGGGCCGTCGACCAGCACGAGCCGTGCACCCGTGTCGCCCAGCACGTGCGTCAGGTGCTCGGTCGGATACGACGGATCGAGTGGCACATAGGCTGCGCCGGCGCGCTGAACCGCGACCATCGCCGCGACGGTCGACGCCGTGCGATTGCCCACGATCCCCACCGCAGCAGCGCCGGCGGGCTCGACGTGACCACGACCGACGAGCCAGCCCGCGATCTGTCCCGCCACCGACTCAAGCTCCCCCCAGGTCAGGACGCGATCGGCCACCACAGCCGCGCGGTCGTGGGGGGTCGATGCCGCCGATGCTGCGACCTGGGAGCGGCGTCGGTTGCGTGTCAGCCACGTCGGGCTCGACCGGCGCGTCCGAGGGCAGCGGAGCGGTCAGGTGGTCGATCGGCGCCCCGGATGCTGCGAGATCGACGAAGGTCGCAACATCGTCGAGCAGGGCTTCGGCACCTGCCTCGTCGAGCACCGCACCGGAGTACTCCAGTTCGAGTGTGGCGTCGTCGCCTTTGACGTGGCAGAAGAGGGTCACGTCGGTGACGGCCGAGCCGGCCCAGGTGGCCGAAGCTTCGACCGGCTGGCCGGCGATCTCCGCCGGTGCGTAGCGCTCGAACGCGAGCATCGCACCGAGCGCCGGCTCCGTCGCCTCGCCCCTCGGGCCAGACCCGCTGCGCAGCGCGCTCGCGACCTGGGCGATGGGTGTCGCCCGGTCCACCAACGCGTCGGTCGACAGCTCTCCACACCGTTCGACGACCGCGGCGAGCGTCGGCGCGTCGGTGTCCACCACGAGCGGGAGGGTGTTCATGTGATACCCGAGCTGGTCGCGCATGGCCGCGTGATCGCGCATCGTCGCGATCACCCCGACACCGATGCAGTCGCCGTCGGCTCGACGACGCAGCGCACAGGCGAACGCAGCCAGCACGGTCGCGAATGCGGTGCCGTCGCCGCTCGCCACCTGGTCGATCGGCAGCCCGAGTGGTCGACGCACCAGGCCGTCCCGATGCACCACAGGGCGACCCAGGTCGAGCTCGGCCGTCCGGCGATCCGTCCTGTGGAGCCAGCGATCGAGTCGCGCCGTGTTCGCGGGTACATCGAGGTCGGAGGTTCGCTGCAGGAGATCGGCGAGGTCGGGTCCGGACAGATCGGGCCCGGGCCGGCCCGAGTACTCGTGGTCCACCTGCTCCCACAGCACGTCGAAGGTCGTGGCGTCGAGGCTGACATGGTGTGCGGCGAGCCCCACGGCAACCCGGCCGTCACGGAGGCGACGGACGAGAAGCCGGAGTGGCGGCTCATGGGAGGTGGGATCGAACGGACGGCGTTGCAGGTCGGCGAGCTGCGCGTCGAAGTCGCCGAGGTCGGTGGACTCGCTGGAGCCTGCGGTCGCGAGATGGAGTTCGACGAGTGCGTCGGCGCGTCGACGCTGACGAGGTGTCCCGTACGTCCACGTGAACGACGGGTGGCGACTCACCACCGACTGGACCGCCATCGCGAAGCGGTCCAGATCGAGTTCGGCCGGCGCTCCCACCGTGCCGACGAGCATTCGCCGACCGACCTGGTACCGAGGGTCATCGGGGGCGTTGCCGTGCTCGTAGAGCAACGATGCCTCGCCCGGTGTCAGGGGCGGCGGAAGGTGCTTCGGCCGCACGGGCACCGGCGCCTCCGCCGTCGGCACCATGCGCTCGGCGATCGCACGCGCCGTGACGGACTCGAACACGACGGCATCGTCGAGTTCGTAACCCTGATCACGGAGCAGCGCAGCGAGGTCCAAGCCGGCGAGCGAGTCGCCGCCGACGTCGAAGAAGTTGTCGTCTGGCCGGACATGACGTCCACCGAGCAGGTCGCCCATCGCTCGCAGCACCGTGGCGACCTCGCCCGAAGTGGGCGCTGCGGCGACCCCGCCGAATGTGGGCGCTGCGTCGACCTCGCCCGACGTGGGCACCGTGTCGCCCAGCGGCGAAGGTTCGTCCTCGACCTGAGGCGGGGGTCCGCCGACGAAGGACGCGGCGAACTGGCTCCGCAGCGTCGTGGTGTCGATCTTGCCGTTGGCGGTTCGTGGCAACTCGCTGACCGCCACGACATGTGCCGGGACCACGGCCCGGTGCAAGATGCTCGCGGCGTGCGCTCGGACGGCGTCGGCGTCGATGGTGGCACCAGTGCGCGGTACCACCCAGGCCACGAGGGTCGATCGCTCACCGAGGTCCACGAGACGAGCGACCGACGTGGTCACGTCGGGATGTGTGCCGAGTGCGGCCTCGATCTCCGCGGGCTCGACGCGGACTCCGCCGACCTTCATCTGGTCGTCGAGCCGCCCCAGGCACCAACAAGCGCCGTCATCGCCGAGTCGTGCGAGGTCACCGGTGCGGTACCAGCGCAGCCCGTCGTGCTCGACGAACCGCCCGATGTCGTCGGCGGAATCGAGGTACCCCTGCGTCAGCCCCTCCGACGCGATCCACAGCTCACCGTGCGCGCCGACCGGCACGTCGATCACCGGAGCGTCCTGTCGATCGCCGTCGTGCGGCCCGGCGACGATGCGCAGCTGTGTGCCCGGATGCGGCCGGCCGATGGCCAGGTCGCCGTCGGCTGCCAGCTCATCGGTCGACGTGACGACCTCTTCGGCGCACGCGACCACGGACTCGGTCGGGCCGTACTCGTTCACGATGATCACGTCGTCGCCGAAGGTCGCTCGGAGGCGGTGTGCCAGCGCGGTCGAGAACCGTTCGCCACAGACGATGACCCGCTGGACGGGCGACGCCGGGTCCAATCGACACAGCACGTCCAGATGCGAGGGTGTCCCGCGGACGTAGGTCAGATCGGTTCGGGCGGCGACCGCGAGGAGACCGTCGCGGCCATCTTCTTCGATGGGAACGACGCGCCCTCCTGCCAGGAGGGGAACCAGCATGGGGGTGAGCGTGATGTCGAACGACATCGTCGAGAGCAGTGACGCGATGAGCGGTGCCGGCCCTGCCGGATGCTCGATCTCGAGGTGGCGCATCGCGTTGTGGATGTAGACCGAGAGACCGTGGTGGGTGATGGGGACACCCTTCGGCGTGCCGGTCGACCCCGAGGTGAACAGGAGATACGCCTCGGCGTCCGGGGTGAGCCCGGGCAGCATCGTCGGGGCGTGACCGACCGAGGCGGCTGCGGCCACCCGCTCTCGATCGAGTAGGACGACCGCGCCGGAGCGTTGGTACAGGTCCGCCCTGCGAGTCGACGGATGCGACGGTTCGAGGGGGACCCACGAGGCACCGGCCAGCCAGATCCCGAGCGGTGCGACGATCGCTTCGACACTGCGGACGATGTCCGTCGCGACCCGGTCGCCCGGTTGAACTCCGTCAGCGATCAGGTGTGATGCCACGGACTCAGCGGCGGCCAGAAGCTCGGGACCAGCGACCACACGCCCGTGGCCACCTTCCACGCTCGGGAGCCCGTGCACGCCACCGTCGACGAGGCTGCGGCGAAGTGCGTCCAGCAGCGGCGGTGCGTCGGAGGCTCCGCCGTCGGACCATGCAGCGATGGCGCGTGCCTCGGCCGCACCGCGCAGATCGAGGGCACGCAGCTCGGTCGTGCGCTCGTCGGCCAGGGCGCGGAGCAGAGCCCCGACGTGATCGGCGCAACGCTGCGGCGTCGGGGGAGCGACCGAGTCGTTCACGTCGACGATGAGCTCGCCGCCGTCGTAGGGGGTCAACTGCAGCTGGCCCAACAGCGTCGGCTCGAGATGCCCGTTGTGCAACCAGATCGGAGCGTGCGGTTCCCATCCCTCGTCCTCGGGTCGGAACACACCATCGGGGACCACGTTGACGAGGACGTCCACCGCCCTCGCCGGAATGAGGCCGGGCTGGGCGTGCGTCAGCGCCTCCATCACGGCCGTGGCGACGTCGGTGTGCAGCTCGACGATCGAGCGCGTTCTGTCGACCTGCACCGCGACCGGAGCGATCTCGACGAGGGGACCGATGACCTGTCGAGCCGCGCTGGTCCGCCGGTGGTGCACGGGAATGCCGAGCGTGACCGCATCCGTGTCGGCCACGAGAGCAACCCAGGCCGCGGCGACCGTGGCGAGCGCCGTGGTCCAGCGCATCGAGTCGTTGATGCCGCCGAGCGACTCGGGCAGCGTCACGTCGGCCCCACCGTCGACGAGATGCCGGGATGCCGACGAGGTGCCGTCGGCGACGGCTCGTCCTCCGTACAGCCGTCCGACGGGCTCCGGCCAGTCGACCGCGCTCCAGTGCGCACGCGCCGCGTCCTGGCGACGGCCGGGGCCTGCAGAGCGTGCGTGCCGGGCGTCGATCCAGTCGTGGAAGTCCTCAGCGCGCTGTGGCTCCTGACCGAGCGCCAGCGCACGCGTCGCCGCGTAGATCGCGACGAACGCACTGCCGTCGACCGAGACGTGGTGCACGTCCAGGTACCAGGACGCCGTGCCGTCGGGGTGTCGGACGAACACCGAGTCGTAGGTGCACGTGGACGCGTCGAGCGGTGTTCGGATGCGTTCCTGCGCCCAGGACGCGAGGTCCGTACGAGGAAGATCGACGACGTCGGAGGTCGGTCGCTCCGGAACCGCGATCCAGCGTGGACCGTTCTGCGTGTCACCGATGACGGAGTGCAGGACGGGCGAGCGTCGGACGACCTCGTCGAAGCCGGCGACCCACGTGTCGATGTCGGCGACAGGCCCGAGGTCGACGACCAGTGCCATGTTGAACACGGGATCGTTCGGACGACGCCGCTGCGTCGCCCAGAAGGCGCGCTGCATCGGCGTGAGCGCCACGGACCGGTCGTCGTCGCGTGCCACGTTCAGTTCAGGAGGGACGAACCGAAGTCGGCCATGCGCTGCACGGTGCCGAAGTGCTCGAACGTGACGTCGGCCGGGGCGATCTTCGTGCCGAGCCGCTCCTCCAGCCACGCGACGATCTCGACGACACCCAGGGAGTCGACGGTCTCGGTCTCCAGCAGGTCGGTGTCGGCGTCGACGGTGATGCTCGGGTCGAGCGTGAGTTCCTCGTTGATGAGCTCGACGAGCTCGGTCACGAGTTCAACGTTGGTGATGTTCATGCGGTGGTCATTCGTTCCAAGAGGACGCTACGGATGCGGGAGCGGTCGAGCTTTCCGCTCTGGGTGGTGGGGAGCTCGTCGAGGACCAGCCACTGAGTCGGCAGCGCGGGCCCGCTGAGGTGGGCTGCGGCGTCTCGACGTGCGGCGGCGAGGTCGGTGCAGACGAGGCCGGCGACGAAGGCCGTCCCGTCGCTCGCCACGACCGCGACGTCGACACCGGCGAGACGCTCGAGCGTGGCTTCGACCGACTCGAGTTCGACACGGGCGCCCCGCACCTTGACCTGATGGTCGGTCCGGCCCCGGAACACGACGCCTTCGTCGGTCATCTCGACGAGGTCACCAGACCGGTACCAGCGGATGCCCTCGTCGTCGACGACGATGCGCTGCTCGGTCAGGTCGTCACGACCGAGATAGCCACGCATCAACGTCGCGCCGGCCAACCACAGCTCGGGGTGGCCGTCCGGTGCGTCAGTCGACGGGCGGAGGTCGAAGCGGGCCACAGGCCAT
>JAHDHM010000189.1 GCA_020631315.1 Acidimicrobiales bacterium | reverse complement strand
CGGTTGGACGGAGCGCCCGGCCGGTGAACGTTGGGGCTGACCGAACGGGTCAGTTGCTGCGCCCCGAGTTGGGCCAGCGAAGACAGAACGAGCGCCGAAGCGAGCACGGCCGCCAATCGCCCGTATTGCTCGTCGCCGAGCGCCCGCGCACTGGCGAACAGCACGACGAGTCCGAAGCCGAGTTGGCTCACCTCGGAGGCGAGTGCCCATCCGGTGTTCGTCCCGAGGCTCGGGTGCCCCTCTGCTCCGGATGGAGGGGACGAGGCGGTACGGGTCTTCACCCTTCGCCGTCGGCAGTCGTGAGAAGCGGCCACAACTCGGCCCAGAGTCGGCCGTCCGCAGCGGCATTGCGAGCGAGTTCCACTGCGAGGTCATCGATGGCGAGATCGGTCTCGTTGCCCTCGATCTCGACGGTGAGCGCACCACCTGATTGGTCCGAGATCGCTTCCAACCCGGTTCGGGCGACGAGATTGTCGACGATCCGGATCAGGCCGCTTCCTTCTGCATCGCTCTGATCGTCGACGACGATGCCGTGATGTTGTGCACCGATCACGATGTTCTCGGCGACGAGTGCCGGCGAACTCACCCGGATGGCGTTGCCGTCGCGGAACTGGCTGGTGCGGCTCACGTCGAGGATCACGTTTCGGCTGATCACCACGCTCGGATCCGGATACACCTTCGGCCCGATCCCGACCACCACGGCCCCGGAGGTTGCCGTCGCCACGTCTCGGACGACGTTGTCTGTCACGGTGACGTTGCGCACGAAGGGCTTGATGTCGATCGCTTCCGCGCTCGTCCGCTCGATGAGATTCGCCTCGACGAGGACGTCCGACGTCTCGTCGTTGGTCCCATCGCCCAGCACACTCCCAGATCCGAG
Source organism: Acidimicrobiales bacterium (assembly GCA_020631315.1). The sequence continues at coordinate 6,255 of JAHDHM010000189.1, read as the reverse complement.
GTAGATGCCCTCGCCGAACGTCGAGTAGGGAAAACGGCCGTTGTCGCCGGGCCGGTTCCCCGTGTCGCTGATGGTGTTGCGAGTGATCGAGACGCGGGTCGAGTTGTCCCAAACGTGGATCGCCTCCTGCCCCAGATCGGAGATGTCGAGACGATCGATGGCGACGTCCGAAGACCGCTCGACCTGCACACCCCAGAGCGACTCCCGAACGGCAAGGCCGACGATGACGATCATCGAGGAGTCACGAACGTGGATACCTGCGTCGACTTCGTAGGAGCCGGAACTGAACGTGGCGTCGCCCTCTCCGAGACCACGGATTTCGAGGTCCTCTCGTCCCTCGATCACGAGTGGGCCGTAACGACCGGCGGCGAACAGGAGCGTGTCGCCCGGCTCGGCAAGGGCGAGTGCGCGCTCCGGCGTCCGGACCGACTGCGCCGAGGATTGCCCGTTCCGGGAGTCGTCTCCCGCCGGATCCACGTAGATCCATGGTTGACGCTGCGTGGACGAGGACGGTTCCGACGTCGACGTCACCGTACTCGTCGTCGACGGGAGCGTCGTGTCGACGACCTCGGCAGCCTGGTCAGGAGCACCCACGTCGAACGAGATCGCGGGGACCTCGTCGCTGCCGCTTGCGATGCCGACGATGCCCACCGCCACCGAGGCGAGAATCGCGAGCCCGAGGAGGAGTTCGAGGCGGATCCGACGGATCGGGAAATGGTATCGGGACCCACGAGCGCAGCGGGGGCGGCGGGGGCCTCAGCGCTGACGCCACATCTCGCGCGCAGCGGCGACGGTCATCACGAAGCCGCCCGCCGCCACGGCGAAGGCGATCCAGGTTCCCCGGCTGGTCGCGTCCTCGGCCTCTGCGAGCGCGAGCACCGACGGAGGCTCCGGGTGTTCGGAAGCCGCGGTGATCGTCGCCGGCGGCTCTGATGGGTCGGTTTGACGGACGGGCTCCCCGGTCTCGATCGTTCCGTCGAGTCCCACGGCGTCGTCCGGGCGCGCGACCTCGATCGCCGGGTCGGCCGGGGACGAGGGCTGAAGCGGGTCGGGGGTCGCCGTCGGGGCCACCGCGACCGGATCGACGGGTTGATTCCTGCCGATCGTCGTGGTCGGAGCAGCGCCCGGCGCCGTGGTCTCGGACACCGATACCGATGTCGTCGTGGGTCCCGATGTCGTCGACGAGGTCGTCTCGGCCGGCAGGGTCGTCGATGTGGTGGAGGCCGGGACGGTTGACGTCGTGGTGGTCGCCGACGGCCCGTCCGCCAGGTCGGCCCGCAACGAGTAGGCCGCTGCGGTCGGGGTGCCGCCCGAGATCGGCGAGGGACCGAGCACGGCTTCGGCGGCGCTTCCCGTCAAGTTCCCATCGAGCGACACGATCGCACCGTTGGGTTCGTTCCAACTCCCGATCGGATCCCGACCGGTTGCCGTGATGACGTTGTTGCGGAGCTCGACTGCGCGGCTCGTGCCGAAGTTCCCGTCGGTCAGCACGCCGAAGTGCTTGGTCCCGATGATGACGTTCGCTTCCACCGTCGCTGGAGCACTCACGGTCACGGCGTTGCCGTCGCTGTACGGGGAACTGGTCGAGATGTTCCACAGCAGATTGGAGCGGATGATCACGTTGGGATCGCCGTACTCGAGCGGACCGATACCGACGACGACAGCACCCGAGGTGTTGGTCTCGATGTCGTGGATGTCGTTCCACTCCACGACGATGTCGCTTGTCCGTGGCTTGATGTCGATCGCTTCGGCCGTGGTTCTGCTGATGTCGTTGTCGCGGATGTGGACATCGCGGGTGTAGTCGGGATCGCCCGTCCCGGTCCCGATGTAGACACCTTCGCCATACTTCGAGTAGGGGAAACGGTCGTCCGAGCCGGGCCGCTGACCCGTCAGTGAGATGATCGAATCGGCCACCAGGACGTCGTTCGAGTTGTACCGGATGTGGATGCCTTCCTGTCCGACATCGTGGACCTCGAGGCCGACGAGCTCGATCGCCGCAGAGGATTCGACGAGCACCCCGACAAGCGACGTACGCACTTGGAGGTCGCTGACCCTGATGTTCTGCGATCCGACGATCCGCAACGCGGCCCGACGGTCGTAAGCACCATCGGAAAACGTTGTGCCGGCCGAGCCCACGATCTCGATGTCCGTCCGACCGCTGATGATCGCCGCGGCATAGAGCCCCGAGCCGACCTCGATCCTCGCCGGGCCTGCGACGGCATCGATCGCCTGCTGGAGTTCCCGGTAGGGCCGCTGGGCCGAGCCGTCACCGGCTGCCGACCCGGTCGATGCGACATGAATCACCTGGCGCTCGACCTGGCGCCCCATCACCCCGACCGGGCGGGACGGAGTGAGCGCGATGACGATCAGGAACAGGATGGCAGCGACCGCGAGCAAGCTGAGCGGCCTGCAGCTGCGTCCCCCTGCCCCACGATACATACAGGTGGCATCGACGTCGGACGTGCCGACATTGAGCGATCAGCGAACGAGCATCTCGTACAGGGCTCGGTGTGCTTCGGCCATCTCGCGCAGCGATGACAGCTTCGGTGGATCGCCCGTCGGCGACGAGAACCCCTCGAGCAGCGCCACCCACTCCTCGGGCGACTCCGGTTGGTCGATCTGGAGAATCCACTCCGTGCCGAAACGGCGGCGATGGTCACGAGACTGTGGACCGCGGGTCAGCACGACCGGGCGCCCGGCTGGAAGTGCCGTGGCGGGTACCCCGGAGTTGTAGGAGTCTCGCTGGACCCCGATGGTGAGATGACATGCTCGGAGTTCGGTCTCGAGGCGCTCGGCGTCGACGTGCTCGGCGATGAGTCGGAAGCCGTCGAGGCGCTCTGCCGCGAGACGAAGCCGGGCTCCGACACCGTCGTCGAGGACGCGGCCGACGGCGGTGAGCTCGACCTCTCCCGCACGGATCCGGGGCTCGAGCGCTTCGAGGACGTCCACCTGGCACTTGTACGGCGAGATCGAGCCGAGGTGAAGCAGCCGAACGGGCGGAGCGGGCGGGGGTGGAGGCGAGGCGTCGAGGGGCGCGTCAATGGGGGCCAGCGGGATCACGGTCGATGGCCGGGTGAACCACGGACCGTCTTCGGGGTCGGCCGCGTCGAGCAGCCGGACGACGTGATCGGCTCGGCGGATGATGAGACGGTAGATCGTGCGATCGACGAACGATCGGAAACCCAGATGGGGCTGCCGGTTGTGCATGGTGAGCACCAGCGGACCGCGCCGAGCGATCAGGACCGCTGCGAGCACGGAACCGTGAATCAGCTTGAGGATCGGCCGCGCCCGGTCGTGGAGCAGGTGCTCCGGCCAGTGGCCGTGCACGAGGGCATTCGGCTCTCGGATCGCTGAGCGCAGCGTCAGGGCCCCGAGCTCGACTTCAGCGGCCAACGACGACGACCACGCCGAGATGAACGCATCACCCGGCTTGGGAGGCGGGTGCACGAGCACTCTCACGACTGTGCTGCGAGCGCCGCCGCTCTCGCCCGAGCGGCGGCGAGCTTCCGGTCGCGGGCGTCTTTCGTGTGGCCCGAGACGGTGAGTGCGGCGACGACGAACGAGACCCACAGCAGGTTCCGTCCTTGCACACCCGATTCCGAGACCGACAGCAGGATGCATGCCGTGAAGGTGGTGAGTGGCCAGAGTCCGGCGGCACCCGGCGTGGACTGGATGAACCGGGTCGCGAACGCAACACCGCGGACGTAGGCCATGGTGAGGAAGCCGAGCCCGACCAGACCGAGGTCCAGCGCAACCTGGAGCGCTCCGTTGTGGGCGTGCGGCAGGTCCTTGCCGAAGTCGATCCAGACGTCGTGGTTCGGGCCGAACCACCCGGTCCAGAAGCCCGTGTAGCCGTAGCCCAGGAACGGCCGATCGAAGATGTACGGGGGCAGGAGCGCCCACAGCTGCGTCCGGCCGGTGAGCGTTGCTTCCTTGCCGAACAAGCCGGTCACGAAGTCGATCTCGACCAGAAGCACGAACGCAATGGAAGAAACACCGATCACGTACGCCAGGATGACGACACCGAAGAGCGTCTTCCTCGCCCGGAACAGGCGGAAGACCACCACGGCGACGGCGAGGCAGATACCCGAGACCAACGACGTCGCCGACGCCGAACCGACCAGGAGGAACACGAGAGTCCCGGACGACCCGAACCAGAAGAGCCGCCGTCGGCGGTCGACACCGTAGGCGAGCAGGATCTGGGTCACGCCGAAGACCGTCAGCCGGCCGAAGGTGTTCTTGTCCGTGAGAACGCCGCTCCAGCCGAGGTTGGTGTTCGAGAACTGGGGGAACGCCAGCACCCAGACAAGATTGGCGAACGCCCCGACCGCGCACGCGAACCCGATCATCAACATGATCTCCGGCAGGTCGTAGCGAGCGAAGAGGTACGCGGCGAACAACGTGGTGAGGACAAGCGCGACGGCGTTCACGAAGGTGAGCGCCACCTCCGACGTCCAGATGACGGAGAGACCTGCAAGCGACACGAACGCAACGACCCACGGGGCCCGCTGGAGCGCTCGGACCATCACGACTTCGTTCCCGAGCATCCGAAACAGGCAGTACCCGAAGAGCGCCACGAAGGTCACCTGGGTGATCGGGTCGCTGTCGGAAACGGCGCCGAACTCGCCGAACGCCCGGAACCACGTCGTCGGCACGCCGAAGCCCAGAATGAACAGGAGCATCAGTGTCGCGCCACGCTCGGTCAGCCCCGGCCGGCTGAGCGATTGAGACGCGTCGAAGACCGCGACCTCAACCGGACGGCCGATCGTGGTCACCGTGTCAACCCTTCTTGGCCGCAGCCCGCTCGTAGGCGTACTTGCCACGGTAGGAGCTGAAGCGGCCCTGCTTCTCCTTGTTCAGCACGGCACCGATCAGCTTGCCACCCGAGCGCTCGACGTCGATCCGAAGCCGGTAGAGGCTCGTCGTGTCGGTCCGGCCGGAGTCCACCACGGCCAGCACGCCGTCGACGTGCACCGAGGCGGCTGCCGCGTCGGCGGCATTGAGGACGGGCGGCGTGTCGACGAGCACCATGTCGACCTGGGCTTCGAGGGTCTCGATGAGCTGGCCGAAGGTCTTCGATGCCAGCAGCTCGCCGGGATTCGATGGGGCACGACCAGCCGGAACGAGGAAGAGGTTCGGTGCCAGCTCGACCGTCCGGATCTCTTCGGCGGAGTCCGGATCCTCGAACCAGTCGCCGAGACCGGGGCTGCGCTCCACACCGAAGTAGTTCTCGAGCGACGGACGACGAAGGTCGGCGGAGACGAGGGCCACCCGCTCACCGCTCTGAGCGATCGCCAGCGCGAGGTTGCCGATCGTGGTGCTCTTGCCCTCGCCAGGAGTCGACGACGTGACGATGACGGATTTGACATCGTCGGTCGCCCGCAGGAACTGGAGCGAGGTCCGCAGGCGCCGGTAGGCCTCGCGGCCGACTTCGGCCGCAGCCGATGTCGCTTCCGAGCGCATGACGAGCCCGGCTCCGCCCCGGCTGAACCGCATACCGAGGGAAGGCACCGACGACAGCACATCGACACCGAGGGCCCCTTCGATCGAGCCGCGATCCTTCGCCGTGCGGTCGAGCCGTTCTAGCAGGAATGCAGAGGCGACGCCGAGGAGCAGGCCGACCACCAGGGCGGCCGCATAGGCAAGGCCGTCACCGATTCCGACCGGGGCGTTCGGAGTGCGAGCGAACTCCAGTACCTCCGCCGGCGCCGCGGCGCGGGCACGCTCGGTTTCGATGTCACCGATCTGGCGCTCGAGCTGCCGCAGGCTCTGGATGTCCTGCGACCGGCCGGTGTTGACGCTCGAGATCTGGTTGTTCACCGCCACCCGCTCGGGGGAGTCATTGTCGAGCAGGCGGAGCTGGGCCTGGAGTGTGTCCAACTCGGCCGACGCGGTATCGATCGCCGCCTGGAGGTCAGCCGCCTGCGTCTCGAGGACCACGACCTGGTCGTCCCAGACCGCGTCGGCGGCGGCATTCCGCTGCGCCACGTAGTCGGCGGCGAACCCGTTGGCGACGTCTCGCATCAGCTCGGCGTCCTCGCCGGTCACGGCGAGCAACAGCACGCTCGAGTCCGGCCTGAACGACACGTCGAGTCGCTCGAGCATCCACACCGGATCGCGATCAGGGATCCGGTTGGCGCCGACGTCGACGAGAACCTGCTCGGCCACCCGCAGCGAGCTGATGACCTCCTGCTCCTGTTCGAGCACCGGCCGCACCAGGGCGTTGTTGGTCGAGCCCGCCGGCGTCGGCTGCAC
>JAHDHM010000188.1 GCA_020631315.1 Acidimicrobiales bacterium | reverse complement strand
GAGGCGATGGCCGGCTTCTGCACTCGCATCGAGGTGACGATCCTGGCTGACGGACGTTGCCGTGTCGTCGACGACGGCCGCGGCATCCCCGTCGGTCCGCACCCGAAGTACCCGGACAAGTCCGCGGCCGAGGTCGTGCTCACCGTGTTGCACGCCGGCGGCAAGTTCGGCGGCGGTGGGTACAAGGTCTCGGGCGGCCTGCACGGTGTCGGCGTGTCCGTGGTGAACGCGTTGTCGACGTCGGTCGAACTCGAGATCGACCGTGACGGCAAACGACATCGCCAGACCTTCAGCAACGGCGGCGATCCCGACGGTCCGATGGAGGTCATCGGCGACGCACCTGACGGCCGCACCGGCACGACGGTCACGTTCGCGCCCGACGGATCGATCTTCGAAGAGACCGATTTCAAGGCCAAGACCCTGCTCGACCGGTTCCAGATGATGGCGTTCCTGAACGCCGGTCTCGAGTTCGCGTTCTTCGACGAGCGTGAGGGTCGTGAGCAACAGCAGGACTTCCGTTACGACGGCGGCATCCGTGACTTCGTCGGCCACCTGAACGCCAGCAAGCAGGCCCTGTTCGAGGACGTCGGCCACTTCGAGGGCGAAGAAGAAGGCGACGAGGTGGAGGTCGCGTTCCAGTGGAGTGCCGGGTTCAACCTCGACGGCATCCACAGCTTCGCCAACGGCATCTCCACCACCGAAGGCGGCATGCACGAGGAGGGCTTCCGTTCCGCCCTCACTCGCACGATCAACGCGTATGCCCGCGACAAGAACATCCTGAAGGAGAAGGACGACGGCCTGCAGGGCGACGACATCCGCGAGGGTCTCACCGCCATCATCAGCGTCCGTCTCCAGGAACCGCAGTTCGAGGGTCAGACCAAGGGCAAGCTCGGCAACACGTCGATGCGTTCGTTGGTGCAGAAGACCACCAACGAAGCGCTGGCCGATTGGCTCGAGGAACATCCGCGCGAGGCCAAGAAGATCGTCGGCAAGGCGATGGATGCCCGCAAGGCGCGTCTGGCCGCCCAGAAGGCGAAGAACACGATCCGCAAGTCGGCCCTCGACGGCGCCGGCCTGCCGGGCAAGCTGACCGACTGCTCGTCGCGTGATCCCGAGGAGACCGAGCTCTACATCGTCGAGGGCGACTCGGCGGGTGGCTCGGCCAAGGAGGCGCGTGACCCGGCCACGATGGCGATCCTGCCCATCCGGGGCAAGATCATCAACGTCGAGCGGGCCCGCATCGACCGCATGTTCGCCAACACCGAGGTGCAGGCCCTGATCTCGGCGATCGGCGCGGGTGTCGGCGAGATGTTCGACGGCGACAAGATCCGCTACCACAAGGTCGTGCTGCTCTGTGATGCCGACGTCGACGGCAGCCACATCCGCACCTTGTTGCTCACCTTCTTCTTCCGCCAGATGCGCGAGATGGTCGAGCGTGGCTACGTCTACATCGCCCAGCCGCCGCTGTACTCCACGAAGGTGGGCAACGACACGCTGTATCTGAAGGACGATCCGGCCAAGGACGCCTTCTTGCGTGAGCGGCCGAACCACAAGAACGAGTTCCAGCGCCTGAAGGGCCTCGGCGAGATGGACGCCGACGAGCTCTGGGACACGACGATGGACCCCGAACAGCGCACCTTGTTGCGCGTGACCATGGAGGAGGCGGCGCTCGCGGACGAGCTGTTCAGCATCCTCATGGGCGACGACGTCGAGCGTCGCAAGGAGTTCATCCAGACGAACGCACACGACGTCCGCTTCTTGGACATCTGAGGAATCAGTGAGCGACGAAACCCCCAACGACGACGCCAGCGCTCCGCAGGACGAGGCAGCGAGCGGCAGCGAGCTGGATGACACAGCGAGCGGCAGCGAGCTGGAGTCGAGCGAGAGCGAGACGGACAGCCCAGACACAGCCAGTATCCGCGTGTCGGTGTCGGACATCGACATCCAGGAGGAGATGGAGCAGTCGTTCCTCTCCTATGCGATGTCGGTCATCACGTCGCGTGCGTTGCCCGACGCTCGCGATGGTCTGAAGCCGGTGCATCGCCGGATCCTGTGGTCGATGTTCGACAACGGGCTGCGTCCGGACCGTCCGCACAAGAAGAGTGCGACGGTGGTCGGCGACGTCATCGCGAACTATCACCCGCACGGTGACGGCGCGATCTACGACGCGATGGTCCGCATGGGTCAGAGCTTCAGCCTGCGTCATCCGTTGGTGCATCCGAAGGGCAACTTCGGTTCGCCGTCGGATCCGCCGGCTGCGTATCGCTACACGGAAGCGAAGATGACCGCGCTCGCGATGCACATGCTCGCGGGCATCGACGAGGACACGGTCGACTTCTCGGCGAACTTCGATGGTTCGCGTGACGAGCCTGACGTCCTGCCGTCGCGTTTCCCCAACCTGTTGGTGAACGGTGGACAAGGCATCGCGGTCGGCATGGCCACGAGCATCCCGACCCACAACCTGGGCGAGGTCGTCGACGCAGCGAAGCATCTGATCTCCAACCCCGAGGCCACGGTCGACGATCTCATGGAGTTCGTGAAGGGTCCGGACTTCCCCACAGGTGGCCTCATCATGGGCCGGTCCGGGATCACGCAGGCGCTCACGACCGGCCGCGGTTCGATCCGTGTGCGGTCGAAGGCCGAGATCGTCGAGGGTCGCACCGGCGATCAGATCATCGTCACCGAGATCCCGTATCAGCAGTCGGTCGAGAACATCGAGACGAAGATCGCCGAGGCGGTCGACCGCAAGATCATCGATGGCATCCGGGCGTTGCGGAACGAGTCGGCGAAGGGCAAGACCCGTTTCGTGATCGAGCTGAAGCGCGACGCGCCGGCGCTCGTGGTGCTCAACAACCTGTACAAGTACACGCCGCTGCAGAGCAGCTTCCCGGTGAACATGGTCGCCCTGGTCGACGGTGTGCCGCGGACGCTGAACCTGCTGTCGGCGCTGCAGGCCTACGTGGCGCACCAGATCGAGGTCGTGACGCGCCGTTCGGAGTTCCGTCTGCGCAAGGCCCGCGATCGTGCCCACATCGTCGAGGGCCTGCTGAAGGCGCTCGACCTGATCGATCAGATCATCGCGGCGATCCGGGCCTCCGAGGATCGTGGAGCGGCGCTGTCGGCGCTCATGGTCGAGCCGTTCGAGTTCTCCGAGCGTCAGGCCGAGCACATCCTCGACATGCAGCTGTCGCGGCTCACGCGTCTCGGCCGTGCCCGTCTCGAGGAGGAGCTGGCCGAACTCCAGGAGCGCATCGCTGAACTCGAGGCCATCCTGGGCGACGACGCCCGACTGCGTCAGGTGATCATCGACGAACTCGACTCGATCCGTGACGAGTTCGCCGAGCCGCGTCGCAGCGAGATCACGTTCGATCCGGGCGACATGGAGGACGAGGACCTCATCGACGACGAGCCGCTCATCGTCGTCATGTCCGATCGCGGCTACATCAAGACGGTGTCGGTCGACGCGTTCAAGACCCAGGGTCGTGGCGGCCGCGGTGTCCAGGGTGCACGCCTGAAGGACGAGGACGTCCTCACCCACGTGCTCACCACCACGGCACACGCCTACCTGTTGTTCTTCTCGAACAAGGGCAAGGTGTATCGCCTCAAGGCGCACCAGATCCCGATGATGGAACGCACCGCCCGCGGCACGGCGGTCGTGAACCTGCTGCAGCTCGATCCCGACGAGCACGTGCAGGCGATCATCGACACCCGCGACTACGAGACGCACAAGTACCTGTTGTTCGCGACCCGCAACGGCACGGTGAAGAAGACGTTCCTCACCGAGTACGACAAGTCCCGCACCGACGGCCTCATCGCCGTGAACCTGCGTGACGGCGACGAACTCGTGAGCGTGGTCCGCACGTCCGGTGAGGACGACGTGTTCATGGTCGCCGCGTCGGGTCAGACGATCCGGTTCACCGAGGACGCGGTGCGGGCCATGGGTCGTTCGGCGGCGGGCGTTCGCGGCATGAAGCTGCGCGAGGGCGACGTTGTCGTCGCCTGCGACGTCGGTCGTCCCGATGCCATGTTGTTGACCATCACCGACGACGGCTTGGGCAAGAGGACTGAGCTGCCGAACTTCCCGACCAAGGGGCGCGGCACGATGGGCGTGCGCGGCATTCGTCTCCGCCGCGACGACGTGAAGGTCGTCGGTGCGCTGATGGTCGAGGACGGGGACGACGTGGTGTTGATCGCGTCGGGTGGCACGCTCATCAAGACACCGGTGTCGCAGATCTCCGTGCAGGGTCGCGACGCAGGTGGTGTCCGGGTGATGAACGTGCCCGCCGGCGAGACCGTCGCGTCGATTGCGCCGCAGCCAGCAGAGGACGATGACGCGTCGTCGGACGAGGACGCTCCGACGACCGACGACACTGCCACTGCCGATGCTGCTGCCGCAGAACTCGTCGGTGGGGAGTCCTCCGACGACTGACACCAGCTTCGGCTGACGAACCTCCTGCGAACTTCCCCTCGTTGAGAGCGCGGCGATCGCCGTATGAACTCGAGGAGTGGAACGTGTGGAGTCACACGTCACGACGTCGGTCCCCGCGGGGATCGGCCAGTTGGATGATCTTGGCCGTCGCTGGTCTGGCGGCGGTGTTGCTCGCCGGTCTGGTGCGTCTCGGTACCGACGCCCTGGTCACCGCGCGAGCGCGAAGTGCGGCCGATGCTGCAGCACTCGCCGCAACGGTCGCTGGTGCCGACGGTGCGGTCATGGTCGCCGACCACAACGGGGCCACGGTCTCGGCCGCCGATGTCGTGGTCAGCGGTGGCCGCGTGTCGGCGACGGTGAGCGTGGTGAGTTCGGACGGTGACGAGCTGACACAGCAGGCGACGTCGTCGGCGCAGCGACTCGTCCCGGTCGGTGGCACCGGTACCCGTGCCGGACTGGCGCCGGCGATGCTCGCTGCTCTGGCCCGCGCCGACGAGCTGCTGGGGACGCCGGTACCGATCGTGTCGGGGCATCGAAGCCGAGCTCGGCAGCAGGCGCTGTGGGATGCCCGGGCCACGAATCCGTACCCGGTCGCGCGCCCGGGGACCAGCCTCCACGAGCTGGGTCTGGCCGTCGACGTGCCCCTGTCGTTCGTGCCGGAGCTGTTGTCCGTCGCTGCGTCAGCGGGCCTCTGCCACCCTTTGCCCCAGAGTGATCCCGTACACTTCGTCGTGTGTCCGATCACACGGTGAACACCGACGGTGTCAGCAGGAACACGTCACGCGAGGACGAGACCTTCGCTGCGGCGTTGGGTCTGACCTCGACGCCGCCGCCCAAGGAGGCGAAGCGTCGTCGACGCGACACCGGAGGTCGGCCGCTGGTGACGGCGGCCAACGCGAGTGAGGCCGCCCGCACGATCGGTGCCTCGACCGCTCCACCGGCGAGTGCGGCGACCACGACGGTGACCCCACGCGTCGGTGGCAACGGGGCGCCGGCCTCGCCGTCGACCGGGTCCGTGCCCATCTTGACGCCCTCGCCGTCGACCACGGGTTCCACGCCGATGGTTCCCGCAGCCGGCCTCGCCGCCGCGCCGGAGAAGCCGATCTCGTGGTGGAAGCGTCGCCGCATGCGCGTGCGTCGTGTGCGTCGCACCATCCGCCACATCGACCCCTGGTCGGTCTTCAAGATCTCGCTGATCCTGTTCTCGTGCTTGTACGTGGCGGTGATGGCGGCTGGCGTGCTGTTGTGGCGGGCCGCCGAGGAGTCCGGGATCATCGAGCGGTTCGAGTCGTTCCTGATCGAGGTCGGCGTGTTCGAGACCTTCGACATCCAGGGCGAGACGCTGTTCCGATCGGCCTCGGTGATCGGCGTCGTCGGTGTCGCCGCAGCGTCGGCGATGGCGGTCGTGACCGCGATCTTGTTCAACCTCATCAGTGATCTGACCGGGGGTGTCCGGGTCACGGTGCTCGAAGAGGATCTGGGTCGTCCCGCTCGTCGGGACCGTTGATCGACGAAGTGGTTTGCTCCGCCCTTCGGCGCGAGTACCATCGTCGATCCTGCGGGGCTATAGCTCAGTCGGTTAGAGCGCACCCCTGATAAGGGTGAGGTCGCTGGTTCGATTCCAGCTAGCCCCACGCCGCAGACCACCCAGCTGGGAGCCACATCGTGATCCGATTGATCCGACGGGCAGCGCTGGCGATGGGTGTCGGGTCGGTTGTCGCCGCCGTGCTCCGGCTGCGGGGCTCTGGCGGTACGCCCCCTCGCCATGGTGGCTGGCGCGAGCTCTCTGATTCGGATCTCGGCTGATGCGCGTCGCCGTCATCGGTGTCGGCAACGTCGGGGCTCGTGCGGTGCGCCAGCTCCTGGCGCACGGTGTCGACGACATCGTCGTGAGCGACGCCGCACGCGGGCGCGCGGACGACGTGGTCCGTCAGATCGGCGAGTCCGCCGTCCGCAGCTCCGGTCGTCCGATGGTCGGGGCTGACGTGGTGCTGCTCGCCGGAGCGACGCGCGTCCATGGCGAGCAGGCACGTGCCGCGCTCGATGCCGGCTGCGACGTCGTGTCGGTGTCCGACGCGATCGAGGACGTCCGTGCCCTGCAGGAGCTCGACGCTGCTGCTCGTGCAGCCGATCGACGAGTCGTGATCGGTGCGGGAATGGCCCCGGGCCTGTCAGGCCTGCTGGCTCGTCTGGCCGCATCGTCGTTCGACCAGGTCGAAGAGATCCACGTGGCCAAGGCAGGAACCGGTGGACCGGCGTGTGCTCGTCAGCATCACCGTGCGCTGAGTGGCGACGCGGTCGACTGGCGGGATGGGCGGTTCGTCGATCGCCGCGGTCGGAGTGGTCGCGAGCTGGTGTTCTTCCCCGAACCCATCGGCGGTCGTGACTGCTATCGCGCCGCGCTGCCGGATGCGATGTTGCTCGCCCCTGCCTTCGACGGGGTCGAACGGGTGACGGCCCGCCTGTCGGCCACTCGCCGCGATCGGTTGACCGCACTGCTGCCGATGCTGCGCAAACCACACGCCGACGGCGGCCCCGGTGCGGTTCGTGTCGAGCTGCGTGGTGTGCTGGCCGATGGCGGACGCGGCACCGAGGTGTTGTCGGCCGTGGACCATCCTTCGGTGGCTGCGGCCTGTGTCGCTGCGTTGACCGTCGTGCGCATGCACGACGACATCGAAGCCGGCGCTCGTGGTCTCGGCGCCGTGCCCGAT
>JAHDHM010000187.1:2770-7158 GCA_020631315.1 Acidimicrobiales bacterium | reverse complement strand
GCGGGTGCCGTCGGGCAGATCGAGCCAGCCGTTCTCGTTGGTCGGCTTGTCGTACTGGCTGGTCTGGAAGTCCTTCGGCATGTCCGGGTAGAAGTAGTTCTTCCGGGCGAACACCGACGGACGGATCTCGCACCCGAGCGCGAGGCCGAGACGAACCGCCAGTTCGACGGCCCTCTCGTTGATGACCGGCAAGGTGCCCGGCAGGCCGAGACACACCGGCGTGATGTTGGTGTTGGGGTCGTCGCCGAAACGGTTGGGCGCCGACGAGAAGAGCTTGGTCTCGGTCGCCAGCTCGACGTGGACCTCGAGACCGATCACGGTCTCCCATTCGGTGCTCACTGTGCGGCCTCCGCTGCAACGCCGGCTTGTTCGAGCGCGGCTCGTTCGATGGCGGCGCCGACGGCGAACATCGCTGCCTCCCCCTTCGGTGGAGCGAGCACCTGCACACCGACGGGCATGCCGTGGTCACCGGTGCCGAACGGCACCGACATCGCGGGATCGCCACCGAGGTTGCTCGGGATGGTGCAGGTGTCGCACTTGTACATGGCCAACGGATCGGACTTCGAACCGAACTCGAAGGCCACCGACGGCGAGGTCGCCGACACGAGCGCATCGACCTGGGTGTACGCCGCATCGAAGTCGCGGCGCACCATGGTCCGCAGTCGCTGCGCCTTGCCGTAGAAGGCGTCCTGGTAGCCGGCCGACAGAGCGTAGGTGCCGAGCATGATCCGGGCCTTGACCTCGTCGCCGAATCCCTGGGTCCGGGTGCGGACCATCATGTCCTGGACGTCGGCGCCGTCGACCCGGAGCCCGTAGCGGACGCCGTCGAAGCGAGCGAGGTTGGAGGACGCCTCGGCCGGGGCGATCAGGTAGTACGCCGTGAGGCCGTAGGTCACCGCCGGAACGGAGACCTCGACCACCTCGGCACCAGCGGCCTCGAGTGCGGCGAGCGACGCATCGACCCGGGCGGCGACATCGGGATCGGCGACGTCGCGAAGTTCCTTCACGATGCCGATGCGCATGCCGTCGACGCCACGGTCGAGCGCACCACGAAGGTCACCTGCCGGTTCCTGGATCGACGTGGAGTCCATCGGGTCGTGACCACCGATGACCTCGAGCGTGAGCGCCGAGTCCTCGACGGTCGACGTGAACGGACCGATCTGGTCGAGCGACGAGGCGAAGGCGATCAGGCCGTAGCGAGACACTGCGCCGTACGTCGGCTTCACCCCGACCACGCCACACAGCGCGGCGGGCTGGCGAATCGAGCCGCCGGTGTCCGAACCGAGCGACACCGACGCCATGCCGGCGGCGACTGCAGCGGCGCTGCCACCCGACGAACCACCGGGGACACGCGAGGTGTCGTGCGGGTTGCGAGTCGGCCCGAACGCGGAGTTCTCGGTCGACGAACCCATCGCGAACTCGTCGAGGTTGGTCTTGCCGATCGCGATGGCACCGGCGTCGTGCAGTCGCTCGACGACGGTGGCGTCGTAGGGCGGCGCCCAGCCGTCGAGGATCTTCGACGAGCACGTGGTTGGCACGCCCCGCGTGCACATGTTGTCCTTGAGCGCGACGGGGACACCGGCCATCGGACCCGGGTCGTCGCCGGCGGCGACCATGGCGTCGATCTCGGCGGCACGAGCGCGGGCCGTGTCGGCCATGACCGTGTTGAACGCATGGATCTCGCCCTCGCGAGCCTCGATGGCGGCGAGATGCTGCTCGACGACGTCGACCGCAGCGAGCTCACCCGCCCGGACCTTTGCGGCGATCTCTGCCGCGCTCATGCATCGTCTCCGAGGATCGGCGGGACGAGGAACCGCTCGTCGTCGTGGTCAGGCGCCTGAGCCAACACCTCGGCTCGGTCGGAGGTCGAACCGACGACGTCGGGGCGCCAGACGTTGTGCAGTGGCAGCGGATGCGTCATCGGTGGGACGTCCGACAGGTCGAGGGCGGCCATGTCCTCGGCGTGCGCGAGCACGGACGACAGGTGCTGGGTGAAGTGATCGAGTTCGGCGTCGCCGAGATCGAGGCGAGCGAGTCGGGCGACGTGAGCGACGTCGTCGCGAGAGATGGAGCTCATGAGGCCACCCGCTCGATGAAGGCGAGCGCACGCTCGATGATCAGACCCTGGTCGTGGTCCTGGGTCGCGACGTGGAACGAGTTCTCGAGCGTGACCCGCTCGACCTCACCGCTCCAGACCGACGCGAGGTGATCGGAATCGGTCGGCGGCACGACGTGATCGTCGGGACTGGTGCACAGGAGCAGGGGAAGATCGACGGCGCCGAGGTCGGCATGGAAGTCAGCCAGGCCGGCCTGCATGGACAACAGGGGCCGCACCGGCATGCCGTCGTAGGCGATCTCGGTCACACCCTCCTTGGCGATGTCGCTGCCGATGCCGGGCAGCACGGGCGTGCCGCCGTCGGCGATCTCTGCCATCTGGGCCAACGTGCCGTCGTCGAGCGGCACGACCGCTGGGTTCACGCAGATCAGGCCGGCCAACTCTGGATGACGGGTGCCGAGCCAGAGGGTGAGCGAGCCGCCCATCGACAGTCCGAGCACCACGACCCGTTCGACGCGCGACGCCAGCTCCTCGAGCGCGGCGTCGGTGGCAGCGGACCAATCGGACCAACCGGTCGTGAGCATCTCGTCGATCGTCGTGCCGTGGCCGGGCAGCCGCGGCAGCGAGACGGTGTGGCCGGCGGCCGCGAGTGCCTCGGCGACCTCGCGCATCGAGGCCGGGCTGCCGGTGAACCCATGGACGACCAGGACGCCGGTGGTTCCACCGTCGGCGCTCCAGGCCTCTGCTCCTGGTAGGACGTCGGACACCCGAACTCCACTTCGTGAACGCGTGAGCGGCACCCTGATCGGTGCCGTCGAGTCACGAATTCTAGGTGCTCGCTCGTGACCCACCGTCAGCTTTCGCGGTCCTGTCGGCGATGGCGTCCCGCTGATCCGGATCAACGATCAGACGTACGGATCGTTGGCGCTGAGCGGCTCTTCCCACCAGTCCTCGGGCGCCGGCTCCCAACCGTCGACCGGCAACGGGTAGATGCAGTCGACCGGGCACGGCTCCAGGCACTTGTCGCAGCCCGAGCACAGTTCCGGGATGATGATCACGTCGATGCCGTGGTTGAAGATCGCGCCGAACGCAGGCGGACAGTGCCGCAGGCAGGCATCGCAGTTGATGCACTGGTCCATGTCGATGTACATCGGGGCGCTCTTCCACTTCGGATGACGCTGCCTCGACTCGATCCGGCCGAGACGCGCCGCCCCGGCCCGAGACGACCCCGTGCTCGCTCCCCCTGCCACAGATGTGATGTTATCTCCGTGACCTGACGCGGCCGAAGGCCGCCCGACCACTCCCCCGAGGTGGGTCATGCCGTACGAGTTCCTGACCGACGAGTGGATCGAGGCCGTGCTCGCACTCCAGGACGAGTACCGGGACCGTGTCACTCCGCCCGAGGAGTCGATCGTGCTCAACGTGGTCGTGCGCGACGTGCCGTTCGCCATGGACGACCTCGAACTCTTCGTCGACACCCGTTCGGGGCTGGCCGAGGTCGGCGAGGGTCACAGCGACGACGGCGAGGTCAAGATCACCACGGACTACGCCACCGCGAAGACGATGGTCGTCGACCAGGACCAACAGGCCCTGATGCAGGCGATGCTCGCCGGAAAGGTCTCCATCGAAGGTGACCTCGCCAAGTTGATGGTCATGCAGGCCAACGCCACCATGCCGTCGGACGAGGTCCAACTCGAAGCAGGACGCCGCCTCCGCGAACTCACCGCCGACTGAGCTCGCCCTGCTGGTCGCGCGGCGTCGAGTGCACCAACGCCGCCGCGGCGACGCCCGCGACGGCGACCACTCCCCCGAGCAGGTAGGCGAACGCGAAGCTCTCCGGGACACCGTCGTCCGCCCGCGCGACCTGGACGCTCTGCATGATCTGGATGCCCAGCACCACCCCGATCTGAGCGGCCATCTGCTGCACCGCACCGGCGATGCCGAAGTCGGCTTCGTCGACGGCGTTCGCGACCGCAGCTGAGAGCGACGGCACCGACGCCCCGAGCCCGAACCCCGACAGTGCGAGGCCGGCGACGATCCAGCTCCCGGTGACCTCGACCGCGCCGTGGGCCAACAGACCCATGGAGCTCACGACCGCGACCGCACCCATCGTCGCGTTCACCCGCTCCCCGACCTTCAACGCCACCCACCCCATGATCGGGCCGGAGATCGCGAACGTCAGCGGTCGGGCGATGGTGAACAGGCCGGCACGCGTCGCGGAGTAGCCGAACGCCGCGTCGTCCTGGAGCAGCAACGGCGTGATGATGAAGCCGCCCATGTAGGTTGAGGAAGAACTGAGATCGGAATCGATCCGGCGTCGGAAGTAGTGGCA
>JAHDHM010000187.1:0-2760 GCA_020631315.1 Acidimicrobiales bacterium | reverse complement strand
GTAGGCGAAGTTGAGGAAGAACTGCGCCGTCATCGGCATCGCGACGTTCCGGCGTCGGAAGTAGTGCGGTGGCACCAGCGGAGAGTCGACCGACCGCTCGACACGCACGAACGCCCAGCCCGCGACGACAGCGAGGGCGACACCGAGCCAGACGGCCGGTGAGCCCAGCCCCCACTCGGCCGTCCGGTTGATCGCGAACAACAAGCCACCGAGCGACGCGCCGAGCAACACAGCGCCCTTGATGTCGAACTCGAGGCTGCGTTCGCGGCTCGTCTCCGGCAACACGAGCGCAGCGAGCACGACCGCGACCAGCGTGACCGGCACCTGGAAGACGAAGATCCATCGCCAGCTGTAGTTGTCGACGATCGGACCGCCGGCGACGACACCCAGCACGGGAGCACCTGCGGCGACCATCGACCAATACCCCATCGCCTGGACGCGTCGGCCCGGCTCGAACACCCGGTTGATCATCGCCATCGCCGACGGACCGGTCGCTGCTCCGCCGGCGGCGCCGAGGACTCGGAACGCGATCAGCGAGGGCGCGTCCCACGACAGCGCGATGAGGCCGGCGAACGCCGCCGACAACGTCAGCGAGATGAGATACACCCGCCGATGACCGAAGACGTCGCCGGCACGACCCAGAGCCGGGCCGACCAACGCGAACGCGAGGATCGGACCGGTGATGACCCAGGCGACCGTCGTCTCCGTGGAGTCGAAGTCGGCGGCGATGTCCTTGATGGCAACACCGAGAATCGTGATGCTGAAGCCCACGGAGAACATGCCGGCCAGCGCGACCAGCAGCACGTACCAGCCGAATCGTGGCGACCGCTCGAGGCGGCCGGCGACGCGGCGACGGAAGACGAGTGCCCACGGCACCGAGACGACAGGAGTCGACCCGATGCCACCGACACGCAAGCGCTCCGAACCGTCGAAAGGACCGATCGGTCTGTCGTTGCCCTCGCTCATCCGGGCAGGAGCTCGTCGATCGCAAAGAGGGCGCGCAGCTCGATGCCGGCCTCGTCGAGCGGAGCGTGGTCACCCCGGCTGCGGTCGATGACCGTCACGACCTCGTGCACCACTGCGCCTCGATCGCGCAGCTCAGCGGTGGACATCGCCACCTGCCCACCGGTCGAGACCACGTCCTCGATGATCGTGACCCTGCGACCCGCGACGTCGGCCCCCTCGGCCAGACGAGCGGTCCCGTACCGCTTCGCCTCCTTGCGGACGAACGCCACCGGCAGACCGGTCCGAAGGCCGATCGCCGTCGCGATCGGCACGCCCCCGAGCTCCAGACCGCCCAGCACCTCGGTCCCGGTGGGCAGCATCGGGACCAGCAACGCCGCGACCCGTTGCAGCAGTTCTGGATCGGACGAGAACTGGTACTTGTCCATGTAGAACGACGAGCGCTGACCGGACCTCAGCAGGAAGTCACCTTCGAGATGACACGCAGCGCCCACGGCTCGGGCGACGGCGGCGTGTTCGTTCGGCTCGTCGTGGTCCACTCGGGCTCCTGGGGCGATGGCGTCATCCGGCGCCGGTTCGACCCTACAAGGGCGCCCAGAGCAGCACGCTGTCGCCGGGCCGAAGTTGCGTGCCTGCACTCGGTTCCGACGACTCGACGATGTCGCCACCGCCGGACACGCCGGAGCGGACCAGGCCCACCGCCTCCAGCGCGTCGGTCGCCTCGTCGATCGAGAGTCCCGCCACGTCGGGCACGGTGCGCAGATCGGGACCCTTCGACACGGTGAGACGGACCTCCGTGCCACGTGCCACCGTCGACCCACCCGAGACGTCCTGGCTCACCACCGTGCCGACCGCCACGGTGTCCGAGAACACGTCGTCGGCGCGTGTGACGACGAGACCTTGAGCCTGGATCGTGGCCTGCGCGTCCTCGAACGGGGTTCCCTCGACGGAGGGGACCGTCCTCGGAACCGGGCCCTCGGAGACCACCAGCTCGAACGCCGTCTCGGGTTCGATGAGCCGGCCGGCGGCGATCTCGTCGCCGTCGATCGTCGCTTCCATCACCACTCCGGCGGGAACGTCTTCGGAGAACCGCGGTTCGCGGGCCACGACGGTGAACTTCCGAGACTCGAGTCGTTCGACGGCGGCCGACTCGGTCAGACCGACGACGTAGGGCACCATCGACTGCAGCGGCCCGGTCACGACATCGACGACCACGGCCGACCCGACCGTCAGTCGAGACTCGGCCGCCGGCGACTGGCGGATCACAGTGCCACGTTCGAACACGTCGCTGCGCACCTGGACCTCGTCGAGCAGCCAGCCGTTCAGCGCCGCCCGCTCTCGTACCTCGGTCACATCGGTGAGCGTCACATCGCCGAGCTGGACGACCTCCTCGACCGGAGGCTCGGTCGTCGACACGAACGAGGCCGAGATGGCGAACGCCGCAGCGATGACCGCCGCAGCTCCCATCAGCCACCACCAGCGATGCGGCGACGGTCCCGCGAACTTCTTGGCCGGCAGTGGTTCCGGATCGCCGGCCGCTGCAGCCAGGGGCGCAGCCGCCATCAACGAAGGTGCTGCTTCCGTGACCGTCCCGTCGACGACCGTGATCTCGTCGGCGAGTGGCTCACCCACCGACGACGGAAGTGGGGCCGCGAGCGGCAGTGGCGCCGGCGAACCGAACTGCTCGGTGACCGCGACCAGCCCGCGCATGAACTCCTCGGCCGACGGACGCTCCTCGACGTCGGCTCGCCCAGCTCGGCGGATGACCTCTGCAGCCGGCCCGAGCGAGTCCGGGAC
>JAHDHM010000186.1 GCA_020631315.1 Acidimicrobiales bacterium | reverse complement strand
CGCGACGGCGATCGTCGAGCAGCACGTCGGCCGGCTTCATCCGGCCGAGCGCACGATCGATGCGTACGGGGTCGTCCGAGCCCGTACGTGAGGTCGACCCCGCCGCCCGACGCTTCTGCGCCCTCGCACTCGGGGGCGGCTCGAGTGAGCCGTAGCGCTCTCGCAGCAACACGGCTCGTTCGTCGACGGTCTCCCGGGCTCGCCCGAGCTGGCGGGTCAAGCCGACGACCTGACGGTCGGCTTGGAACTGGGCGAACGACTGCTGCAGCAGGTCGACGGCCCCCTGCTCGGTCCGGGTGGCGACGAGGTTGGCGGCCATGTTGTAGGTGGGCCGGAACACCGAGCGCAGCGCGTAGTCGGTGCTGCCGGCGAGCCTGGCGACCTCCTCGAACTCGACGAACGGTGACCAGGTGGTGAAGGCGTAGCCGACGTCGTCGATGCCTCGCCGCCCCGCACGCCCGGTGAGCTGTGCGTAGTCCGCCGGGGTGAGCATCACGTGACCCTCGCCCCGGAACCGTGACAGCTGCTCGATCACCACGGACCGGGCGGGCATGTTCACCCCGAGAGCGAGCGTCTCGGTGGCGAACACGACGTGCAACAGTCCCGCCTGGAAGCACTCCTCGACCGCTTCCTTGAACGGGGGCACCATCCCGGCGTGGTGGGCGGCGACGCCGGCCTGGAGACCCTCGAGGAACGAGCGGTAGCCGAGCGCCTTCAGATCCTCGTCGCTCAGGCTTCGTGTGTGTTCGGCCGCGATCGCAGCTGCCCGCTGCTGCTCGCTCGGGTCGAGGAAGTGGAAGCCAGCACCGAGGCACTGCCCCACGGCGTCGTCGCAGCCCTGGCGACTGAAGATGAAGAAGATGGCCGGCAGCCGGTCCTTGTCGTCGAGCAGGCGAACGATGTCGCTGCGACGCGGCCGAGCCAGGCGACGGCGTCCCTTGACCTTCGGACCGTGCTGGTGACGGGCGACGAATCGAGCCGTCTCGCGATGCGGTTCGCCGCCCTTGAGCGTCCGCATGTCGACGACCTCGCGCTTCACCCGGTCGGCGACCAGGAAGCGCTGCTGCAGCTCGACCGGCCGACGCGTCTCGATGACACACCTGCACGTGCCCCGCACCGCTTCGACCCACTCGGCGAGCTCGTGGGCGTTCGACACGGTTGCCGACAACGCCACCAGACGGGCGTGCGGCGGTGTCTGGATGATGACCTCTTCCCACACCGGCCCGCGGTAGGTGTCCTGGAGGTAGTGGACCTCGTCGAGCACCACGACGGCGAGCCGGTCGAGGTCTCGACTGCCGCCGTAGATCATGTTCCGCAGCACCTCGGTCGTCATCACGACCACAGGGGCGTCGGGACGGACCACGTTGTCGCCGGTGAGCAGGCCGACGTTGTCGATGCCGAGTCGACGGCCGAGATCGGCGAACTTCTGGTTCGACAGCGCCTTGATCGGCGTCGTGTAGAAGACGCGGCCGCCCGCTGCATCACCGTCGGCCACACCGTCACCATCACCGCCGCCTGCAGCGAGCACACGGTCGATCGCATAGTCGGCGACGAGTGTCTTGCCCGACGACGTCGGCGCGGCGACCAGCACGTTCTCGTCGGCGTCGATCGCGTCGAAGGCCTCCAGCTGGAAGCGGTCGGGCTGGAGGTCGATCGATTCGAGGAAGGCGGCCCGGAAGCCGCTCGGGATCACGAGCCCCGACGGAGCCAGCGCGGCAACTTCTCGCGCAGCGGACGCACGTCCGGCTCACGGTTGCGGGTCAACGCCCACCCGATGACGATGCTGGCCTCGTAGAAGATGTACAGCGGGATCGACAGGGCGCCGAGCGTGATCGGGTCGCCCGTCGGGGTGATGATCGCCGCCATGCTCACGATGCCGACGATGGCGAACCGCCTGGCCTTCCCCAGCTGCTTGTGGTCGATCACTCCCGCGAGCTGCATGAAGATCAACAGGATCGGGAACTCGAAGCCGAGACCGAAGCTGAGCATCAGGAAGAAGATCAGGTTGAAGTACTCCGCCGGCCCGAACAGCGGGTCGATGTTCGGACCGCCGACGTCGATGAAGAACTCGAGGGCCCTGGGGAACACCCAGAACCCGAGCAGCACGCCCGAGACGAACAGGATGAGCCCGGCGATGACGAACGGGATGGCCCAGCGCTTCTCGTTGGACTTCAAGGCCGGCGTGACGAAGCGCCACACCTGCCACAGCACGACCGGCATCGCGAGTGCCACACCACCCATGAAACCGACCGTCAGGCGGGTCCGGAACCCCTCGATCGGGTCACGGATGAACAAGCTGCAGGTCTCGTCCGGACGCAGATCGGCGAGGACGTCGCAATAGGGATCGAGGAAGAAGTCCGAGATCCAGTCCCACAGCGCGATCATCACCGCGGCACAGACACCGATGGCGATCAGGGATCGGATGATGCGGGTACGCAGCTCGCCGAGGTGATCCCAGAAGGTCATGTCGCCCGGCGAACGGACTGTCTCGGTCATGCGTTCGGGTGCTCGGCAGGTAGCTCGTCGGTCGGCAGATCGTCGGCGGGGAACTCGTCCGCCGCCAGCTCTTCGGCGGGGAGTTCATCGGCAGGCGCCACGTCCGCCGGCGCCACGTCGGCAGGAGCGGTGGCGGTGTCCGCCGGGAGTTCATCGGCGGGAGCGACCGGACTGGTCTGGTCGGGCCGGAACGCCTCGTTCGGCGTCGACGGTGCCGCGGGCGTGGCCGGCGCCATCGACCCGGTGGTCTTGGCCGTCTCGTTGGCCACGAGTCCGGCGGTCCCGGTCACCATCCCGGTCGTCTCGTTGACCACGGAGTTGATCTCGCGCTGGACCGAGCCGGTCACGTCACGGAACTGGCGGTAGTACTTGCCCGCGGTGCGCAACGCGTCGGGCAGCCGCTGCGGGCCGAGCGCGATCAACGCCACGAGGGCGATGATCATGATCTCCGTGCTCGACAGACTCATGGCACAGAGGGTACGTCGTCGGAAGCCGGCACCGGCGGCCGGCCTCGTCGCCACCAGCCCCGCATCAGCGTCGCCGAGGTCGACACCGCCCGCCACGGTCCGCCGACGGCGTCGGCGCCGTGTGCGAGCCGTCCGATCAGCACGTCGAGGTCACGCCGTCCGAGGTCGACGACGGCGACCGCCTCACCGGCTTCGGCGAGTGCGACCTCGGTCTCGTCGGCGAGCTCGCGCACGACGCTGACCTGTCGCCCGACGACGACGGCACCGATCACGAGGACGATCGCGGGGGCGAACCACAGGAGGCTCATCGGCCCCAGATCGTAGTCGCCGCGACAACGACCGAGTCCCCGCCACGAGGGCGAGGACTCGGTCGATCAGTCGATGAAGTCGGCCGACGCAGGCGTCGCTGCGACGTACCGACCGTGCCAGCCTCAGCTGACGTTGCGGACCAGTTCGTCCAGAGCGGCCATGACCTGCTCGTCGTCGTCGAGGATCGAATGGAAGTCCAACAGGTCGTCGTGCGTGAACGGCTCCCCGACGGGACGTTCCAGCAGTTCCGCCGGCAGGTTCCAGACGACCACCTTGACGCCCGAGGCGGTCAGAAGGTCAACGATGTGTTGTTCTGCGGGCTTTGCCACCTGTGTCTCACACACCGGACACCCGAAGGTGTAGGTGCCCGAGTTGTCGTCGGCGCAGACGCGCACGACCACGTCGTCCGTCGTCAGCTCGACATCTCCACAGGTGGGGCAGCTCGCCCGGATCTTCGCCATGAGTCTCCTCGCTGCTTGCCAAGACCCATCGGGACAGTCGACCGCTGCGTTGAGGACATGACGAGTGAGATGTCGAGAACTTCTCGAACCCCTCCTGCGACGTCACCGGCACAGGTGTCCCGCCGGCCGCTCACGGGACGCCACAATGTTCCGATGCAACAGCGGCTCCCTGCGCTTCGCACTCCCCCGATCGGCTTCGCACATCGCGGCGCCAAGGCCCACGCCCCGGAGAACACCCTCGAAGCCTTCGAACTGGCCCGCAAACTCGGCGCCACCGGGCTCGAGAGCGACGTCTGGATCACCAACGACGGCGAGGTCGTCCTGGACCACGACGGCGAGTTCCGCCACGGACCGCTCAAGATGATGAAGCGTCCGATCCGCGAGATGCGACGCCAGGACCTTCCCGAGCACGTCCCGACACTGAGCGAGCTCTACGCGCGCTGTGGCACCGACTTCGAGCTCTCACTCGACGTGAAGGATCCCGAGGCCGCGCTCGAGGTCATCCGTGTCGCCCGTGGAGCCGGCGCCGAGACCCGTCTGTGGTTGTGCCACCCGGACTGGCGCACCGTCGCCACGTGGCGCCCCGAGACCACGGCCCGCCTCGTCGACTCCACCCGACTGGGTCGGATCCGTGAGGGGCCCGAGCGGCGAGCGGCCACGATCGCCGAGGCCGGCATCGACGCCATCAACATGCACCACAAGGACTGGACGGGTGGCCTCGCCGCGTTGTTCCACCGCTTCGACCGCTACTGCCTGGGCTGGGACGCCCAGCACGAGCGCGTCGTGCAGGACCTCGTGCTCATGGGCCTCGACGGCGTCTTCAGCGACCACGTCGACCGCATGATGAGCGCGATCGACGCCACCACGCTCAGCTAGCGCTGACGCCGGTCCGGCGGGCTACCGCATCCCTTCGACGACCCCTTCGGAGTCGGCTCACGGGCTACAGCCCGACTGTGCTGGTCCGGCGGGCTTCCGCATCCCTTCGACGACCCCTTCGGAGTCGGCTCACGGGCTACAGCCCGACTGTGCTGGTCCGGCGGGCTTACAGTCCGCCGATGGAACCGATGGGCCAGACGGTGAGGAACGCCTTGCCGACGATCAGCTCCTGATCGACCGCACCGAAGATCCGGCTGTCGGTCGAGTTGTCGCGGTTGTCGCCCATCACGAACACATGGCCGTCCGGGACGACGGTCCGCGGCAGGTTGGTCGTGACGTCACCCGGGTCGATGTAGGGCTCTTCAGCCGGCACGCCGTTGACGTACACCGTGCCGTCGATGGCTTCGAGCGTGTCGCCGGGCAAGCCGATGATGCGCTTGATGAAGTCCTCGACATCGGAGGGCGGCGCGTTCGACGGGCGATGGAACACGATGACGTCGCCGCGGGCGAGATCGCCGTAGTCGTAGCTGATCTTGTTGACCAGCACCCGGTCGCCGACGGCCAGGGTCTGCTCCATCGAACCCGACGGGATGTAGAACGCCTGGAACAAGAACGTCTTGATGAGCAGCGCCGCGATCAACGCACCGATGATCACCGCACCCCACTCGAGGGCCTGCCGCAGTGACGACCTGGTGGTGATCTCGGCTTCGTTGTCGTCGTAGACGTCCTCCTCGAGGCCCTTCCACTCGGGAAGGACGTCGAAGGCCGACGGAGCAGCAGCTGACGAGGAGTCGGTGGCGGTCACGCGAGCGCGACCCTACCCGAGACGGTCCCCGAATCCGAGGCGCCCGGCATCGTGTCGTCGGTGACGCGAACTGACATCAGGGATCCCGTCGACCGACACCGACGGCGGGAAAGCCCCGATGCCGTCGCCACACCCCCCCACCGATGTCGCCACTCGCGGTGACCGATGCCCAGCCGATGACCGCGTCGAGCACCGAGACCATCGCTTCGTCGTCCATCAACCGCCGGCCCATGGTGTCGACATCGACACCGAGCCGCACCGACGCTGCTCGCAGGTCCGGCCGATCGTCCGTCGCGTCGACGATCGTTGGCGCGGCCACACCACCGACGGAGCGCACCACGTCGGCCTGGTCGCCATCGGCGACCGGAACTGCCCACGGCGCTCCTGAGATCGACAGCAGCTGGGCCGAGTGGTGGGACAGGCCACGATGTCGCTCTCTGGGGTCGGCACTCGACCAGCGGGTGGCCAGTGCGACACGGGCACCGAGACGGCCGAGCAGATCGAGCTCCGCGGCGAGGCTCAGACCGCTGAACGCCAACGGGTCGGCGGTCCCGACATGCCCAGGGCCAGGCCCGACGATCACCACGTCGGCGCCGGCGTGACGCATCGCCGCGACACCGCTGGCGACGGTCACACATTCGTGGGTGCCGCCGAACGCTTGACCCGAGGTGGCGGTGCCCACCAGGGCTCCGGCCTCGTCGAGGCTCGCGACGAGATCGGACAGTGCCAGCGGCAGCGCAGCGACGTCGGTCATCACGAAACCGACCTTCACGCCGGCGGCCGCCAGCCCGATCGCGAGCGCACCGACGTGCGAGTGCAGCTGTGCACCGACGACGACCGCGCCGCGTACGAGCGTGGCGACATCGGTCTCGGCATCGGCGGCGACGCCGTGGTCGGTGTCCCACGTGCCCGAGTCGACCTGCACCGACGTGTAGCGGGCCTTCATGATGTGGCCGGGGCCCGGAAGGTCGATCGACTCCGTGGCGAGATTCCAGTGGACGACGTCGAAGCCGCCGGTGCCCAGGCCGAGGTCGACGGCGGTGGTGTTGACCACCACCCTGTCCCCCACGTCGACCGGGCCGATGACGTCGGTGAGCACGTACGCGGGCCGCCCGTCGACGACCACGCGCTGCAGACCGCGCCGTGAGGAGGTCAGCTCGTCGACGGTGCCGACGACGAACTTGGGCACGTCAGAGGCTCTCGATCAGCTTGTCGACTCGCTCGTCGTAGGCCTTGAACGGGTCCTTGCACAGCACGGTGCGCTGGGCCTGATCGTTGAGCTTCAGGTGCACCCAGTCGACCGTGTAGTCCCGCTTCTTCTCCTTGGCCTTGCGGATGAACTCACCGCGCAGACGGGCACGGGTGCTCTCAGGAGGATGCTCGACCGCGTGCTCGATGGCCTCGTCGGTGCACATCCGCTCGACCGCACCGCGTTCTTGCATCACGTAGAACAGGCCGCGGTCCTGGTTGACGTCGTGGTACTGCAGGTCGATCAGCTGCACCTTCGCATCGCCGAGATCGAGTCCGTGCTTTGCCCGGTACCGCTCGATCAGGTGGTACTTGATCACCCAGTCGACCTCACGGTTGAGGGTGAGCGGGTCGTCCTCGATGCGGGTCATGCAGTGTTCCCACATCTGGAGTGCCTGGACCTCTTGGGGCTGCAGCTCGTGGTTGTCGGCGTAACGCAGGGCCCGGTTCAGGTACTCGGACTGGATCTCGAACGCCGATGCCTCCCGTCCGTTGGCGAGG
>JAHDHM010000185.1 GCA_020631315.1 Acidimicrobiales bacterium | reverse complement strand
CAGCTCCTCGACACGACTGTCGGCGCCGAGCTCGAACGAGCGCTGGAACCAGCGGGTGCCGGACATCGAGCAATCACCGGCCATGCCTCGGTTCGCGCCGAGCAGCGGGATGTTGCAGTTGGTCACCGCGACCGGTGAACGAGGACCCGTGCGCGTCGTGGAGGTGGTCCAGTCGGTGCTGGTCTTCACGTCGACGATGGCCTCGAGGTAGGTGTTCTCACCGGTGGTGAGCGAGTCGACGTTCACGCCGACGCCCAGACCCTCGACGTCGTCGTAGACGAGGAAGTCACGGTCCTCGCGGCCCTGTGTCGAGGCGGTGACGTCCACGTCGTAGAGCACGTCCACGTCGAAGCTGTCGCCGTCGGTGCAGACGGTCTCGCTGAGGTTGCCGTCGCGGTCGACGTCGTCGACGTCGGCGACGATCGGGTCGAGACAGTCGACCTCGAACTGGGTGTTGTTCGTGCCGGTGACGAGGTTCAGGTCGAAGCTCGACGGTGGCGTCGCGGCGCGGACCGTGGTGGTCAGCACGAGGTCGAAGACCTCACCCGGCGAGATGTCGCGGGCTGCGCCCTGGAAGTCCCAGCGGACCAGGGTCCGGCCGGTGCCCTCGTAGTCGCGCTCGATCACGACGACCGGCGGCTCGGCGGCGCTCATCGGCTGCCAGGAGTAGTACTCCAGCTCGTCGGGGAGCAGGACGCCGACGAACGGCTCACGGAACGGGCGAGCGGCGCTCGGGTCGTTCTCGATGCGCACGTCGAACGAGATGGCGCCACCCGGAGGAGCAGAACCGGTCGTGTTGGTGACGGTGAGGTCGGGCTTCGAGGTGTTCCACTCGAGCTCGATCAGGTCACAACCCTCGTTGTCGGCCATGTTGTCCGCAGACCACACGGCGCAGTTGAGGATGTCGTCCGGTTCACCGTTGGTGGTGCGGGGGTTCTCGACCCGGGTCGTGAGCTTGGCGCCCACCCCGGTGCGGAAGGCCTCGTCCAGTTCGCCGGTGAATCGCATGCGCACGGCGTCGGCACTGGCCGGCAGGTTGTACGTCACGTCGTCGTTGCCGTCGACGGTGGCGATCGGGATCCAGTTGCCGTTCTGACGGAACTCCATCACGGCCTGTTGGGCGGTCGGCTGCCAGGAGCCGGAGCGCAGCGAGACGGCCTTCAGGCCCTCGGGGAGCACGTCGGTGACGACGAGGTTCTCGATCGGGCCGGTACCGGAGCTGACGGTGCCGAGCGTCCACTCGACGTTCGTGTTCACGGCGACGAGGTCAGCCGAGCTGCTCTTCGACGCCTGGACGGCGGCGAGGCCGCCACAGCCGAGCGTCGGAGCCTCGGTGAACACGAACTCGATCGCGTCGTCGGCGCCGGCGAACGCACCGCCGACACCCTCGAGCGTCAGCTCGATGCGGTCGACGAGTCCCTCGATCTCGAGCGAACCGCCGGCGGTGCCCGAGTTGAAGTCGCCCATGTTCATCGTCTTGGCGGCGTCGAGCAGGGTGCCCGTCGTGCGGATCACGGTGTTCGAGGTGGTGACGAAGTGGGGGCCGTTGCCGGCCGCTTCGGTCCACGTGAGGCCCTCACCGATGGTGATGCGGCTCGAGTGGGCGTAGATCAGCGGCTCCCAGCCGGAGTAGCCGCCGATTCGGGCGATGTGCAGCTCGGGATCGTTGATCGGCGGGCTGAACGTGAACGCCAGCTCACCGGTGCCGCCGTCGAAGTCGTGAACGACCTCGAGCGACGGGTTGCCGTCGACGTTGTCACGGGAGTAGTCGCCGAGATCCATCGAGTCCATCGACGAGGTCGTCATGGACACGGCACCGGCGAAGGTCATGCTGACGGTGGTGTCGTCCATCGTCGTGCGCCAGGTGTTGCTGTCGAGCTGCGACCACACGCCGCTGGTGATGGCGGGTCGGTTCTCGATCGGCGCGCCCGGAGGACACACCACGTTCAGTGTCGCGGTGGCGTAGTCACAACGTGCGTGGCCGGACTCGAAGTCGCCGGGGCACAGCTCGTAGACGAAGTTCCGGGTCTTGGTCAGCTCGCCGGCAGTCGGGGTGTAGAGCACGACGCCGTCGGCGCGGACCTCGAGGTCGCCCTCGACGTTCGTGGAGATGATGCGCGGCACCGATCCGGACGGCGCGGTGTCGTTGGCCATGACCGGCACCGGGCTGGCGTTGCCCGGGTACACGTCGACGATGTCGTCGTTCGCGTCGACCACGCCAAAGGGGTCGGGCGCGTTGCGGCAGGAACCGCCGTCGTTGTTGCCGGTCGGCTGACCGGTGGCGATGCGGGTGCCACGCGGGTTGTCGGTGTCGAAGTCGTTGATGTAGACGATGGCGCCCGACGGGTTGTTCGAGGCGTACAGCTGGTCGCCGCCGACGACGTATGACGAACCCCAGCCACCCGAGAGACCGGAGACGCCGGTGACGCCCTCGATGTCGTGGATGAAGTGCTCGCGGGTGGTCAG
Source organism: Acidimicrobiales bacterium (assembly GCA_020631315.1). The sequence goes on along the minus strand of JAHDHM010000185.1, from coordinate 4,707 downwards.
GTCGTAGACGCCGAGCCGGTCGCCGGTCATGCCGTAGGCGCGGCCGTCGATGATGGCGACGTCGGCGAGACCAGGCCGGCCTTCGCCGTCACCGGAGGTGAAGGTCCAGGTGTCGACGACGGTCAACGTGTCGAGATCGAAGACGGTCCAGTTGGCGCCGCCTCGGCTGATGTGCATGTAGCCGGTGACGGGGTCGATGTCTGCGGTGTAGGCGCCGGGGAGGACGTTCACGCCCGTGTTCCAGATGGTGCCGTCGGCTGCAGACACACGGATCAGGTCGCCGTTGCTACGGGATCCGTCGGTGGAGTTGCCGGAGATGGCGTAGAAGACGCCTTCGCCCTCGCGGAAGGCCATGGCGTTGTAGGAGCCCACGGTGCCCTCGTCGAGGGGTGTGTAGACGCCGGTCATCGGGTCGTAGCCGTTGAGGCGACCTGAGAGGACCTGGAAGAAGCCGGTCGGGCACTGCGGCGTGAAGGTCGTGTCCGACAGTGCGAAGAACTTGAGGTCGGCTTCGTCGTCGTTGTTGAGACGGAAACCGCCGATCAGCGTCTGGTTGGTGTTGACACCGAAGGCTTCGATGTCGATGACGGTGATGTGCATCGGCTGGCTGCCGACGTCGGGCGGCGCGTAGCCGGTGTTCCAGCCGTACGGGTCGTCGACGATCACCTTGGTGGATCCGGCGATCACGTTGCCGTCGGCATCGAGCGCTTCGAGCTCGAACTCGGAGTTGCCGTGGCGCTCGACGACCATGAGGTAGTCGGTGGTCTCGACCGGGTACTGGAAGTTGAAGTCGAAGTCGTACTCGATCTGGGTGATGTCGGGGGTGGTGTTGGTGACGCTCAGGTAGTCGCGCAGGTCCGTGCTGCCCAACACGTGCTCGACTCGATCCCAGAAGTCGGCATCGTCGGGTTCGGTGTGGATGCCGTTCTCCGAAGTGCGAACGCCCTCGAGGTTGGTCGGCCACGTCTGGTTGCGGACCTGGACACCTGTGAAGTTGAACTCGTCCAGGACTTTGACGACGCCGTTGTCGTTGATCGTGATCGACTCGATGAGCAGCTCCGTGCTCGACTGGTCCTTCTTGCCGGTCTGCGAGGCGCTCTGGTCGTCGATGACGCCACCGTGGTTCAGGACGACGCGCGTGATCGGCACGTCGCCGTTGCCCGAGCTGATGCGGTCGACGCCGGCGGATTGTGCGCCGGCGGGCTCGCCGGGAACCACGGCGAGCAGCGAGACGAGCGCCAGGACCACCAGGGTCGCGGCGCGGGTCGGAGTCAGTCGGTTGTAGCGGTTGGTCACCACTGGGCAGCCCTCACGGGTTCGTCGTCGATCAGGTCAGAGCGGCCGTTGGACCACCAGAGCTGTTCGCCGTTGTCGTTGACGGCGATGGCCACGGAGCCATCGCTCGAGAAGTCGAGTTCGTGGATGTGTCCCTCGAGCACCGCCGTACCGGCGACGCTGCCGTCGAGTGCGATCACGTCGACCACGCTGCGGTCGCCACGAATGGCGACTCCTGCGATCTGACCGTCGATGACGGATGTGATGGTGGTCGTGCCCGCGCTCATCGGAATCTCCTCCGAGCCCGTTGATCGACCTTCCTCGACAGCCACTTGAGTTGTCACAGATGACGATGAGATGACGGTGAGCACAGCGAAACCGGTCGGCGTCTCGGCCATGTCGACCGCCGGGCCAGGCAGTGCGATGGTCTCGGTGATGCGTCCGGTGAGGTCGCCGATGTGGACCTCGTCACCGGACGGAGCGACCCACGCGAGGTAGCTGCCGTCGTCGGCAGCGATGGCGTCGACACCTCCGGCGAGTGAGATCGCGGCGTCGCCGGCGGTGAACAGCACGGACTCGGTGTCATCGCTGTGGTGGACGATGGCGATGACGGAGCGGCCGGCGCCGAGGTCGAAGCGGCCGAACTTGTCGGCGTCGCTCGGGTCCTGGCCGATCTCGAGTGCGCCGGTGCGGGCGAGCGTGAGGCGGCGGGTCTCGGTGATCTCGACGATGGCGCCGCCGTCGCTGACGACCTTGCGCTCCGGCAGCTCGACCGGGGCGAGGTCACCGTCGGCGGTGGTCGTCACGCCGGGCAGCGTGACCTCGGAGGCGTCGGCCTCCGTCGTCGGTGCAGCGGTCGTGTCGTCGACGGTGACGTCGGCACTCGACGACGACGTGCAGCTCGCGGCGACGAGCACGACGCCGAGGAGCAGTGCGCCGCGCAGGCCGGCCCGGCGGCGCGTACGCAGGGAGGGCAGAAAGGAGTCCACGGAGTCCTATCGCCCGGTTGGCGGCCCGAAGTGAGCGAAACGTCAGCCCGGACGCGACGACGCCGCACGCTGGGCGTACGGCGTCGATCAGGAGATGTGATTGGCCGACGAACGGCCGGGTGTCAGCTCAGGTCAGCTGGCGCCGTTGACGAGCTTGGCGAGGCGGGCCTTCTTGCGGGCCGCGGTGTTCTTGTGGAGCACGCCCTTCGAGGCCGCCATGTCGATGCGCTTCTGGGCGAGACGCAGGGCTTCGTCGGCACCTTCGCCGGCTTCGACGGCCTCGACCACGCGACGCTCGCGGGTGCGCAGTTCGCTCTTCACGGCCTGGTTCCGCTGGCGGCGGGTCTCGTTCTGGCGGTTGCGCTTGATCTGGCTCTTGATGTTCGCCACGGGGGTCTCTCAGGGGTGCGGTCGACTGTCGAACGCAGTCGGACGGGTTTCGATCTGGGGTGTCTCGGGTGCGGCGAATGGCTCGCCGGCGCGCAGGTGGGCCTGCCCGGACACGGACCAGACAACGTTAGCCATCAACCACGCGTGTGGCAACGGACTGCGGGGGTCGCACCGGTACGATGTCGTTCGCCCATGGAACTGTCCCGCATCCGCAACTTCTCGATCATCGCCCACATCGATCACGGCAAGTCGACGCTGTCCGACCGCATCCTCGAGATGACGGGCGCCGTCCAGGCCCGTGACATGAAGGCCCAGTTCCTCGACTCGATGGACATCGAGCGGGAGCGGGGCATCACCATCAAGGCCCAGAACGTCCGTGTCGAGTGGAACGGCCACACGCTGCATCTCATCGACACGCCGGGTCACGTCGACTTCGGCTACGAGGTGAGCCGGTCGCTCGCTGCCTGCGAGGGCGTGGTGCTCGTCGTCGATGCCGCTCAGGGCATCGAGGCCCAGACGCTGGCCAACTGCTACCTGGCGCTCGAGAACGACCTCGAGATCGTGGCGTGTCTCAACAAGATCGACCTGCCCGCGGCTGATCCGGATCTCTACGCCGGCGAGATCGAGTCGGTGCTCGGCATCCCCGCCGACGAGATCTTGCGCATCAGCGCCAAGACGGGCGAGGGCGTCCCCGATCTGCTCGACGCGATCGTCGAGCGCATCCCGGCTCCCGAGGGCGATCCGGACGCGCCGCTGCAGGCGCTCATCTTCGACTCCCACTTCGACCAGTACCGCGGCGTCGTGTCGTCGATGCGCGTGATGAACGGCCGCATCGACGCTCGGCAGAAGCTGCGCTTCATGCAGGTCGGCGGCACGCACGAGGCCGAGGAGATCGGCGTCAGGCTCCCGGAGCCGACCAAGGTCGACAGCCTCGGCCCCGGCGAGGTCGGCTACCTCATCGCCAGCATCAAGGACGTCGGCCACGCCAAGTCCGGCGAGACCGTCACCTCGCTCCACAACGGCGCCGACGCGCCCCTGCCCGGCTACCAGGACCCGAAGCCGATGGTGTTCTGCGGTCTGTACCCGGTCGACGGCGACGAGTACCCCGACCTGCGCGAGTCGCTCGAGAAGCTGAAGCTCAACGACGCGTCGATCACCTTCGAACCGGAGACCTCGGGCGCGCTGGGCTTCGGGTTCCGCACCGGCTTCCTCGGTCTGTTGCACATGGAGATCGTGCGTGAGCGGCTCGAGCGCGAGTTCAACCTGAACCTCATCGCCACGGCGCCGTCTGTGGAATACCGCATCACCACCAAGGGCGGCGACGAGATCGCCATCGACAACCCGTCCGAGCTGCCCGACATGAGCGACGTGGAGCAGATCGCCGAGCCGATGCTGCGCATCAGCATCCTGACGCCCACCGACTACACGGGCACCGTCATGGAGCTGTGCCAGCAGCGCCGTGGCTCGATGACGAAGATGGAGTACCTGTCGCCCGAGCGTGTCGACCTCGTCTACGACATCCCGCTCGCCGAGGTCGTCACCGACTTCTTCGATCAGCTGAAGAGCCGCACCCAGGGCTATGCCTCGCTCGACTACGAGGCGTCGGACTACCAGGTGTCGAAGCTGGTGAAGGTGGACGTGCTGCTCAATGGTCAGCCGGTCGACGCCTTCTCGATGATCGTGCACACGGACAAGGCCTACGACTACGGACGGCGCATGGCCGAGAAGCTGCGCGAGCTCATTCCGCGCCAGCTGTTCGACGTGCCGATCCAGGCTGCGATCGGCGGGCGGATCATCGCCCGCGAGACCGTCAAGGCGAAGCGCAAGGACGTGCTCGCCAAGTGCTACGGCGGCGACATCACCCGAAAGCGCAAGCTGCTCGAACGCCAGAAGGAGGGCAAGAAGCGCATGAAGTCGATCGGCCGCGTGGAAGTGCCCCAGGAAGCGTTCGTCGCCGCCCTCAAGCTCGACGACTGACCCCGCCCGTCGCGTCGGGCCGAACTGTCTGTCTGCAGCGTTGCCAGGGCAACGCCTGCGACAGACAGAAAGGGCA
>JAHDHM010000184.1 GCA_020631315.1 Acidimicrobiales bacterium | reverse complement strand
CGGCCCATCGTCGCGTTCGGGCTGCACTCTCGAGGTCTCAGCTGTTCGTGCGAACAGCAGCGGTCATCAGTTTCGGGAGGGTCAGACGAGGGGCCAGGGGTACCGGCGGCCGGTCTCGTCGATGGGGAACACCCCACGGTCGGCCCATTCCATCGCCCGATGCCACAACGCGGCGGTCTCGTCTCTCGTCAGCAGGTCCTGCAGCGAGTCGGGGACGCCGTCTTCGGCGAGTCGTCCGATGTCGGCGAGCAGCCCGTCGTCGATCGGTTCGCCGCCGAACTCCCAGATGACGGTCCGCAGCTTCCAGTCCGGGGAGAAGCACAGCCCCTGGTCGATGCCCCAGATGTGGCCGTCGCGGTCGATCAGGCAATGCCCCGACTTGCGATCGGTGTTGTTGGCCAGCAGATCGAAGGCGCACATGCGCTTGAGCTGGGGATGGTGAACCTCGTCCTCGACCATCGTGAAGTGGTGCTGCTCGAAGTCGGCGTCGACGAACAGCTGCACCGAACCGACACCGAAGTCGCCGTCACGGCCGACCGTGGGCGGAATCAGATCCCAGCCGAGCCACTTCGCGAGCTCATAGGCAGCGACCTCGCGGCGATACAGGCCCTCGGGGAAGTCCCACAGCGGGCGCTCGCCACGGGCGGGCTTGTAGATCGCGCGCACCGTGCCGGCCTCGCCGTGCAGGTGGACCAGGAAGGTGGCATTCGACGACCAGGGCATGCGGCCCTCGACGTCCATCTCGCCGTGCTCCAGGAGTTCGAGCGCGGCCTCGTGCTCGACGGGTTCGAGCGGCGGCAGAGGCTGCTCCTCGTCGCCCTCGTCAGTGCCGTACGACTCGTCGCTCACGGGATCAGTGCGGGTGGTGGCCGTTCTGACGTCCGAAGTCGCGACCGAGATCGATCAACGACAGGGCATGGGCGACGAAACCACGGGCCTGGCCGTACCCGAGGTGGAAGTGCGCGCGAGCCGGCTCGTCGTCCTCGTCGTCGACGAGCTCCTCGGCGAGCACGACGACCCGGTCGGCCTCCTGGTCGACGGCGATCCCGAGCCCGCCCACGGTCCACGCCGCCATGACCGGTTCGATCATGTCGGTCGGTCGCACGGGAGCGGTCTCGTCACCGAGGTCGTCGAGGACCTCGGCGATGCCGCTGGCCAGCGCCTGGACCTGACCCTTCTCCAGCTTCAGCGTGACGAGGTCGGTGGCGTCATGGGCCTGGATGAAGAAGATCCGCTCGCCCGGTGCGCCGACGGTACCGGCGACGACGTTGGTGGGATCGAGCAGGTCGAACGATTCGCTCACATGAGCTCCTGGGGAAGAGGCGAGAGTGGTCGGGGGTCAGGCGGGGGCGAGCTCGGTGAGCGGCCCGCCGATCGAGTTGACGGTCAACACCGTCGGTCCCGAGGCGCCGTACAGCACCGCGGAGATCGAGCAGGGCGACACGACGACCCGCTGGAAGAGATCGAGGTGGGTGCCCATCGCTCCGGCGACGAGCGCTCGGATCGGATCGGCGTGTGAGACACACACGATGGTCTCGCCCGGATGTTGCGCCACGAGGCCGAGGACCGTGTCCGAGATGCGGGTCTGCATCGCGGCGAACGATTCGCCGCCGGGGAACACGAAGCCCGACGGGTACTTCTGCACGGTGGTCCACTCGGGGAGCTTGTACAGGTCCTTGAGCTTGCGGCCCGTCCAGTCGCCCACGTCGAGCTCGATGAGGCCCTTGTTGCGCTGCACCTTGAGGCCGAGGGCCTTGGCGATCGGGGCGGCGGTCTCACGCGTGCGCTCGAGCGGCGACGCGTAGACGGCGGTGACCTTGCGACCGAGATCGGCGATGCGTTGCGCCGCGGTCTCTGCCTGCTGCACGCCCACGTCACCGAGATGCAGACCGGGGGAACGGCCCGGGAGCTCGTCACCGGTGGTCGGTGTCTTCCCGTGACGCACGAGGATGACCATGGTGGGCTTGGGGGCGGAACGCTTCGCAGCCATGTCCGGCCAACCTATCGTCCTGCCGCCGATAGCGTGCCGCTGTGACCCCGCTCGAAGTGTTGGCCGAGAACATCAGCTCGTGCCGAGCATGTCCGCGTCTCGTCGCCTGGCGCGAAGACGTCGCCGTCACCAAGCGCAAGGCCTACATGGACGACGAGTACTGGGGTCGACCGGTCCCTGGCTTCGGGGACCCCGCAGCGCGTGTGCTGGTCGTCGGACTCGCCCCGGCAGCCCACGGGGCCAACCGCACCGGCCGGGTGTTCACCGGCGACCGGTCCGGCGACTTCCTGTACGGCTCCATGTACCGCACCGGGTTCGCCAATCAGCCCGAGTCGGTGTCGCTCGACGATGGCCTCGAACTGCACGACGCATGGGTCACTGCGGCTGTGCGTTGCGCGCCGCCGGCCAACAAACCGACGACAGAGGAGCGTGACGAGTGCCGCCCGTTCCTCGAACGCGAGATGGACCTGCTCGACCGTGTGCGCGTCGTCGTGGCGCTCGGACAGTTCGGCTACGGCGTAGCGACCAGCCTCCTCGGGGTGCAGCCGAAGCCGAAGTTCGGTCATCTTGTCGAGGTGCCGACCGAGGCAGGCCCGACCATCGTGTGCTCGTTCCATCCGAGCCAGCAGAACACGTTCACGGGCCGTCTCACCGAGGACATGCTCGACGCGGTCTTCGTCCGGTCTCGGGAGCTCGCCGGAAGCTGAGGGTTGCGGTTGAGCGTGTCGTCGGCCGCGGAGGACTACTGTTCGCCGATGGCCCCACGCCCACGAGCGAAGTCGACGATCGGTTGGCGCGAATGGGTGTCGTTGCCGGACCTCGGTGGTGTCACGGTCAAGGCCAAGATCGACACGGGCGCTCGCACCTCGTCGTTGCACGCGGCGCGCCTGACCGTCTCCGGCCCGCCCGGTGACCAGACGGTGCGTTTCCTCTTGCACCCCGAGCAGCGCAGCTCGGCGAACTCGGTGTGGGTGGAGGCTCCGGTGCTCGAACAGCGCGATGTTCGCAGCTCGAACGGTCAGGTCCAGACCCGTCCGACCATTCGGACGCGCATCCGGTTGGGCGAGGTCGAGACCGTCGTCGACCTGACGCTGGCCGATCGCCGTCGTATGGGGTTCCGGATGCTGCTCGGTCGCACGGCGCTGCGCCGTAACTTCCTCATCGATCCCGGCAGGTCCGAGCTGATGGGCCGCCCGACTCCCTCCACCACGCAGGACCATGCATGAAGATCGGCATCCTCTCGCGGGCGCCTCGCTCGTACAGCACCCAGCGTCTCCAGCAGGCGGCGTTGGACCGTGGCCACAAGGTGAAGGTGCTCAACACGCTGCGTTTCGGCATCGATCTCTCGGGTGCCGAGCCAGATCTCCAGTACCGAGGCAAGCCGCTCAGCGACTACGACGCCGTGCTGCCCCGTATCGGCGCGAGCATCACGTTCTTCGGCACGGCGGTCGTCCGGCAGTTCGAACAGATGGACATCTACACGCCGACCACGTCGAATGGCATCGCCAACTCACGTGACAAGTTGCGGTCGATGCAGATCCTCGCTCGGCACGACATCGGTATTCCGGCCACGACCTTCGTGCGTGACCGGGCTGATGTGTTGCCGGCCATCGAGCGCGTCGGCGGCGCTCCGGTCGTCATCAAGCTGCTCGAAGGCACGCAGGGCATCGGCGTCATCCTCGCCCCGGACAAGAAGGTCGCCGAGGCGGTGATCGAGACGCTCCAGTCCACACGCCAGAACGTGCTCATCCAGGAGTTCATCGCCGAGTCGAAGGGTCGGGACATCCGAGCGTTCGTCATCGGTGATCGGGTCGTCGCTGCGATGCGTCGTGTGGCGCAGGGCGACGAGTTTCGTTCGAACGTGCACCGAGGCGGGAAGACCGAGGTCGTCGAACTCGACGAGGAGTATCAGTCGGTCGCCGTGCGAGCCGCTCAGGTCATGGGGCTCCGGGTCGCCGGCGTCGACATGCTCGAGTCGGACAACGGGCCGTTGGTGATGGAGGTCAACTCCTCGCCCGGGCTCGAAGGCATCGAGACGGCGACCGAGCTCGACATCGCGGGCGCGATCATCGACCACGTGGCGACTCAGGTGAGGTTCCCCGAGCTCGACGTCCGACAACGACTGACGGTCAGCGCCGGTTATGGCGTCGCCGAGCTGGTGCTGAACGGCCAGGCCGATCTCATCGGCAAGACCATCGGCGACTCGGGTCTTCGTGACCGCGACATCGCCGTGCTGACGCTCACCCGCGACGCGAAGGTGATTCCGAACCCGCGCCTCGATCGCGTGCTCGCCGAGGGGGACAAGCTGCTGGCGTTCGGTCGGCTGGATTCGATGCGTGACCTGGTCCCGGAGCGTCGTCGGCGCCGAGCGCGTCCAGTCGTCCAACCTCTCCCGGACCAGCCGCTTCCCGACGACGCGGTCGTGGAATCGGGCGAGTGAGCAGCACCGGACGAATGAGCAGATCGGCGCGTCGGCCTGCGCTCGAGATCGCTGACACCACCGTTCCGGCCGGCCGTCGCCGTCAGCTCGAACTCCCGATCACCCGACTCGTCTCGGGCACCCCCGTGTCGGTGCCGCTGATCGTCGTCCACGGCAGGACCGACGGGCCGGTGGTCGGGCTCACCGCCGCGATCCACGGCGACGAACTCAACGGTGTCGAGATCATCCGTCGCGTCATGGCGACGGTCGATCCGAGGACACTCGCCGGCACCGTCATCGCTGCGCCGGTCGTGAACGTCCTCGGCTTCAACACCGGCGACCGCTACCTGCCGGACCGTCGAGATCTGAACCGATCGTTCCCCGGCTCTCCTCGCGGCACGACGGCGAGTCGCATCGCGCACCTCGTCATGACCGAGCTGGTGGCTCGCGTCGACGTGCTGATCGATCTGCACACCGGCTCCGGCGGGCGGACCAACCTTCCCCAGGTGCGTTGCGATCTGCGTGACGAGGCGACGAAGGACCTGGCATCGATCTTCGCTGCACCGGTCACGCTGCACAGCTCGAATCGAGACGGTTCGCTTCGCCAGGCGGCGACGTCGCATGGGGTGCGAGTCCTGCTCTTCGAAGGTGGCGAGGCCTTGCGCTTCGATCCGTGGTCGATCGGTGTGGGTACCGAGGGCGTGCTGCGGGTGCTCGATTCGCTCGACATGATCGAGACGATCGACGTCGATGCGCCCCCGCCGACCGCATGGTCCGATTCGTCTCGTTGGCTGCGGGCGTCGCGCAGCGGCATGCTGCACCTCGACGCAACGCTCGGGGATCTCGTCACCGCCGGTGACCTCGTCGCGACGATCTACGACCCGTTCGGCAAGCGTCTCGGGCGCGTCACCGCTCGAGGCCGTGGTGTCGTGATCGGGGCGACACAGGAACCGGTCGTCCAGCGCGGCGATGCGGTCGTGCACATCGCCGCGGTCGACGAACCGCCGGACGTCGAGCTGCTCAGCCCTCCCGAGTAGCCCGTCTCAGTCGAAGCTGTCCGAGAGTTCGCTGCGCAGCACCTGCTTCTGGACCTTGCCCATGGCGTTGCGGGGGAGTGCATCGACGCGGACGAAGCGTCGGGGGTGTTTGAACCGGGCGAGCGCGCCGAGCGCCTCCTGCATCGCTTCGTCGGGCGCGTCCCCGACGATGACTGCGACGATGCGCTCTCCGAAGTCGGCGTGCGGCACGCCGACGACGGCGGATTCCTCGACACCGTCGACGTCGTCGAGGATCAGCTCGATCTCCTTCGGATACACGTTGTAGCCGCCGGAGATGATCATGTCGCCGGCACGCCCCTGGAGCGACAGACGCCCGGTCTCGTCCAAGCTGCCGACGTCGCCGGTCACGAACCAGCCGCCGTCGCGCATCTCGGCCGCAGTCGCCTCCGGCCGATTCCAGTAGCCCTCCATCAAGCCAGGACCGCGCATCTCGACGATGCCGGTCTCGTCCGGTGCAGCATCACGTTCGTCGTCGATGCGCACCCGCACTTCGGTCTTCGGCAGGGCGAAGCCGACGGTTCCCGGGATCCGATCTCCACGCACGGGATTCGAGGTGATGATCCCGCACTCGGTCATGCCGTAGCGCTCGACGATCCGGTGGCCGGTGCGCTGGGTGAACTCGTCGTGCACCTGCTCGGTCATCGGGGCCGACCCCGAGGTGAAGAGCCGGATCGAGCGACACGTCAGCTCGTCGAAGCGTTCGCTGCCGAGCAGGCGGGTGTAGTGAGTCGGCACACCCATCATCACCGTGCACCCCGGAAGGAGGTCGACCGCCTGGTCGACGTCGAAACGCTCCGGGAAGATCACCGATGCGCCCGACAACATCGCGCAGTGCAGTGCGACGAACAGGCCGTGCACGTGGAAGATCGGCAGGATGTGCAGCAGGACGTCGGTGCGGTCGAACTCCCAGATGCCGGCGAGCCCGCGGGCATTCGCGATGAGGGCGTCGTGCGAGAGCATCGCTCCCTTCGACCGGCCTGTGGTGCCGGACGTGTAGAGCATCATGGCCAGATCGTTGCCTCGTCGTTCCGTCACACGGGGGTCCGGTTCGGCGGTGTCGGCAGCCGCGATCAGCTCGGCGAACGTCGTCTGGTCCGCTGCTTCGGCTGTGTCCCGAACGATGAGCGACGGCGATGCGTCGTCGACGAAGTGTGTGAGTTCGGCGCCTGTGTACGCGGTGTTGAGCGGGATCTGGATGGCACCGACCTGGAGGCAGGCCAGGTACAGCGCCACGGCATCGGTGGACTTCGTGACCTGGGCGATCACTCGGTCGCCCGGCTCGACACCTCGGTCTCGTAGGGCGGCCGCGAACTGTTGGCTGCGAACCGACATCTCGCCATACGTCCACGACCTGCCGCCCGGCACCACGAGGAACGGTCGGGTCGTCTCCTCGATCGGGTCGGCATCGCGGTGCAGGCCGACGTGCCACAGCACCTTGTGGAGGTTCGGCACGTTGTACAGGTTCGGCCCGTTGAGGTTCGGTTCGGCGCTCATGACGGATCGAAGGCCCCGATGATCGAACGCAGGGTGGCCTTCACCGGCTCGGTGTCCTCCTCGGGTCGTTCACCGAGTCGGACGACGATCAGATCCAGCACCGGCACCATCCAGATGTACTGACCGAGGTAGCCGTGGCAGCCGAACGTGCCGCGTCCGTCTTCGTGGCACCAGAAGTGGGCACCGTGGACGAAGTCGTCGACGCCGAACACAGCGCGCGCCGTGTCGGTGACCTTCCA
>JAHDHM010000183.1 GCA_020631315.1 Acidimicrobiales bacterium | reverse complement strand
GTTCCAGCGGCCCTCGCCCGAGTGTGCCGACTGATAGCCCAGTTCCGAGAAGTGGTCGTGTGGGAACTGCTCGTCGGACATCTTCGTCTCCTGCATGCAGACGACGTCGGGGCGAGCGAGTGCAAGCCACTCGTCGACTCGATCCATGCGAGCGTTCAGGGAGTTGACGTTCCACGTGGCGATGCGCACCGGGTCACCCTATCGACGGGTCCGGACGCGACACTGCCCGCCGCACGCAACGACGGGCAGTGTCCGGAAGCTCGATGTCGAGCTCAGCGACGAGCGGCAGCCTTCTTGGCAGGGGCCTTCTTCGCCGGAGCCTTCTTGGCCGGAGCAGCCTTCTTCGCCGGAGCCTTCTTGGCGGGGGCCTTCTTCGCCGGAGCAGCCTTCTTCGCCGGAGCCTTCTTCGCCGGAGCCTTCTTCGCCGGAGCAGCCTTCTTCGCCGGAGCCTTCTTCGCCGGAGCAGCCTTCTTGGCCGGAGCCTTCTTCTTGGCCGGGGCCTTCTTCTTGGTTGCCATGTCGGCTGTCACCTCCGTGACGCGGGCATCGCGCCCGGTAGCTGTCGTGTTGCTCGGGGACTGACCCGCGAGACCTGGTAGAGCGAGGTCGATTCCTCGCGAAGTCGAGTCGACCGATTCGACTTCGAGTTGAACGTCTTCGCCGATCTTCACGACCTGCTTGGCCGATCGCGGCGGCGGATCGCCGAGCAATCGGTTCGGCACGTAGCAGGTCACTTCCCCGACCGACGCGTAGGCGCCGTGGGAGGTGAACGACGTGATGGTGGCGGTGACGATCGAGCCCGGGAGGTTCTCCGCGACGAACGCCACGAAGGGCGCCGGCTCGTTCATCATCGGCTTCGTGCTCCCCCCTCGGCGGCGACGGCGTCGGGCACCCGAGCTCGACTCTGCTGCGGCATCGATGTCCTCGGCGCCGGCCGCTTCGTCGGTGACCGCGGCAGGCGACACCGGTTCGGTCGGCGCTTCCTGCGCTGGCCGGCGAGTGCGCTTCCGCACCGTCGGGGTGGCCGCCTGTTCGGGGGTGCTCGTCGTGGCGTCGGCGGAGGGTTCAGGAGTCGGCTCGGCCGACGCGACCGACCGACGACGGCGACGTGTCGGAGCGGCGGGCGCCGTGGCGGCGGGCTGTTCGGTCGCAGTCGCCCGACGGGTTCGGCGTGGCTGTGGCGCGTCACCTCCATCGGCAGCCTTCTTGGCATCGCGTACCGCACGACGACTGGTGGGTCCACGCACCGGGGAACGGTCGACGAACACCCAGCCGACCGCGGGCACGGGCTTGCCACCGACCAGGCGACCTTCGTCGAACAGCCACGGGGTTGAGCCGTGGAACTCCTGGAACGAGTCGTTGGACAAGATGACGGCGTCGACGCGGTCGGCCACCTGCAGGATGAACGCATCGCCACGCCCGATCGCTCCGGCCGGTGGCGTCAGCAGCCAACCGTCGGCGAGCAGCTCCTCGTACCGGTCCGATTCGGACTTCTCGATCCGGTTCGGGAACGTCGCATCGACGATGACGATGATGTTCTCGATGTGGCGGTCGGCGGAGAGGTCGGCGACGGCCTGCTCGAGCTGCGCGAGCGATGGAAGGGACCGACCCTCTGTGGCGATGTTGGAGCCGTCGACGACGAGATGAGAGATCATGGCTCCGCACAGTGAACCACCCGACACTCCCCGCAGCGGGGACCCATGGCGTTGGGGACTCGGATCCGCCGGGACGATACGGTCACCCGACGTGACCAGAACGACCGTCCTGTTCGACTTCGGTGGCGTGATCACCACGAGTCCCTTCGAGGCCTTCGCCCGCTACGAGGCCGAAGCGGGCCTGCCGGCCGACACCGTGCGTCGGATCAACTCGACCAACCCGGACACGAACGCGTGGGCGCAGTTCGAACGATCCGAGATCGACGTCGACGGTTTCGTGGAACGCTTCGGCGCCGAGGGAACGGCACTCGGCCTCGAGGTCGACGGCGCCCGTGTGTTGGCGTGCCTGAGCGGCGATCTGCGTCCGAAGATGATCGACGCGCTCGACCGCCTCACCACAGCGGGTGTGCGCATCGGGTGCATCACGAACAACGTCCGAGCCGGTGAAGGGGCCGGCATGGCACGAGACGGCTCACGCGCCGCCGAGATCGCTGCCGTGATGGACCGATTCGAGGTGGTCATCGAGTCGTCGGTCGTCGGCGTGCGCAAACCGGACCCTCGCATCTACGAACTCGCCTGCGAGGCGATGGAGGTTGCGCCGTCCGATGCCGTCTACCTCGACGACCTCGGCATCAACTGCAAGGCCGCACATCTGCTCGGCATGCACGCCATCAAGGTCGTGGACCCCGACGTCGCGCTCGGCGAGCTCGCCGAGGTGACGGGCGTGCAGATGGGCTGACGAGGATCGACGGAACCGAACGAGGTTCAGCTCAGGCCGCTGTCACATCACGCGAGCCCGCTGTCACATCACGCGAGCCCGCTGTCACATCACGCGAGCCCGCTGATCGTCTCGCTCATCAGCTGCTCGAACTCTTGCTGGTGGACCCCGAGCGAGCCACACGCGGGGCTGCCCGACTCCGGTCGACCGACGAGCGACAGCGGTGGACGCGACGGATGACGCTCGGCCCACTTGCCGCGCACGAACGACCAACCGCCCATGTTCGCCGGTTCCTCCTGGAGCCAGACGATCGACTCGGCGTTGGAGTAGCGACCGAGTATCTCCTCGATCATCTCGGCGGGCCACGGATAGAGCTGCTCGACCCGCACGACCGCAATCGGTGCTCCGGTGGCGTCGCGATGGGCCATGGCGTCGTAACCGACCTTGCCGCTGCACAGGATCACTCGGCGGACCGACGCAGGGTCGGCGACGGTGTCGTCGAGCACGGGATGCCATCCTCCCGACACCAGGTCACTGATCGGTGAACGCGCCGACTTGGCACGCAGCAGCGACTTGGGCGTGAACACGACGAGCGGACGCTGGTTGCCCCTGGCCACCTGCTGGCGCAGCAGATGGAAGAACTGCGCCGACGTCGTGGCGTTGGCGACCGTCATGTTGCCCTCGGCGCACAACGTCAGGAACCGCTCCAGGCGTGCCGAGCTGTGCTCGGGACCCTGGCCCTCGTAGCCGTGAGGCAGGAGCATCACCAGACCGCTCTTTTGCTGCCACTTGTCGTAGGCAGCCGCGAGGTACTGGTCGATGATGATCTGGGCGCCGTTGACGAAGTCGCCGAACTGGGCCTCCCATGCCACGAGGGCGTCGCGGTTCACCAACGAGTAGCCGTACTCGAAGCCGAGGCCGGCGTACTCGGACAACATCGAGTCGTAGATCCAGAACGTGCCCTGGTCGGGGTCGAGATCACTCAGCGGCTTGAACTCGTGCTCGTCGTTGTGGTCGACCATGACCGCATGGCGGTGGGCGAACGTGCCACGTCGCGTGTCCTGGCCCGAGATCCGGATCGCGACGCCCTCGAGCATGAGGCTGCCGTAGGCGAGCGTCTCCGCCAGGCCCCAGTCGACCTCGCCACCCTCGTCGTACATCTTGCGACGCGTCTCGAACTGGCGAGCCAGCTTCGGATGCGGCGTGAAGTCCTCGGGATAGTCGTAGAGACGAGCGTGCACGCGGTCGAGCACCGCACGCTCAACGCCCGTCTCCATGACGGAGGGCACCTCGCTGAACTTCACCGGCGCTGCAGCTCGGGTCACCGCGGTCGGTGCCGACGCACGGGTCTCGTCGAGGATGCTCTGCATCCACGCCTCGAAGTTCGCGTACTCGGCCTGGGCCTGTTCCTCGGTGATGTCGCCACGACGAACGAGGTTCGCCACATAACGGGCACGCACGCCCGGGTGTTCCTCGATGTGGCGATACATGACCGGCTGGGTGTACGACGGCTCGTCGCCCTCGTTGTGCCCCTGGCGGCGGTAGCAGATCATGTCGATCACGACGTCCTTGTGGAACGCCTGGCGGTAGTCGAAGGCCCAGCGAGCGGCCCGCACGACTGCCTCTGGATCATCGCCGTTCACGTGGAAGATCGGCGCCTGCACCATCTTCGCCACCTCGGTGGCGTACTGGCCGGAGCGGGACTGCTCCGGCGACGTGGTGTACCCGACCTGGTTGTTGATGACGATGTGCACCGTGCCGCCGACGCGGAAACCGGGGATGCGGGACGTGTTGAGTGTCTCGGCCACCACTCCTTGACCGGCGAACGCGGCGTCGCCGTGGATGAGCAGCGGCAGCACCGGGAACGAGCCCTGTGGTTCGGTTTCGTCCTGGAGCGCCCGGACCATGCCGATGACGACGGGATCGACGGCTTCGAGGTGCGACGGGTTCGGTGCCAAGGTCACCGGCATCGATGCGCCGCTGCGCGAGGTGAACACCGTCTCGGCACCGAGGTGGTACTTGACGTCGCCGGTGCCCTGCACGGCATCGGGACTGATGTACCCCTCGAACTGCCGGAACATCTCCTCGTACGACTGGCCCATGATGTTGGCGAGCACGTTGAGGCGACCGCGATGCGCCATGCCGACGACGCAATGTGCCTGGCCGGCGTCGGCCGCGGATTCGAGCACGGCGTCGATGAGCGGGATGGCCGCCTCCGCGCCTTCGATGCCGAACCGCTTGTGACCGACGTAGCGCTTGCCGAGGAAGTGCTCGAACGCCTCGGCCTGGCTCAGGCGGAACAGCACGTGGCGCTGGTCGTTCTCGCCGAACGGTGCCTTCTTCTTCTCGACACGCGACTGGATCCAGGCCTTCTCGTCGGCGTCCTGGATGTGCATGTACTCGATGCCGATCGTGCGGCTGTAGGCGTCACGCAGCACGCCGAGGATGTCGCCGAGCGCCATCCAGTCCGGCCCCTCGAGGTCGTCGGTGAGGAACTCACGGTCGAGGTCCCAGATGGTGAGACCGTACGCCGCAGGATCGAGCTCGTCGGGCATCGACCGGTCCTGCAGGCCGAGCGGGTCGAGGTCGGCGATGAGGTGACCGCGCACTCGATACATCTGGATCAGCTTGCGGACCTGCATCTGCTTCTGCAGCAGCGTGGCGTCACCGCGGTGCTTGTTGACGTCCTGGCGCCACTTGACCGTCGAGTACGGGATGTGGAGGTCGGCGAAGATCCGCTCGTAGAACTCATCCTCGCCGAGCAGCAGCTGATGCAGACGGCGCAGGAAACGACCCGACTCGGCACCCTGGATGATGCGGTGGTCGTAGGTGTTCGAGATCGTGATGACCTTCGAGACACCGATCTCGGCGAGGGTCGACGGATCGCTGCCGCTGAACTCGGCGGGGTAGTCGATGGCGCCGACGCCGATGATGGCCGCCTGGCCCGGCATCAACCGCGGCACCGACTGGAGGGTGCCGATGCCGCCGACGTTCGTGAGCGAGATGGTGGTCCCGGCGAAGTCGTCCGGGGTGATCTTGCCGCCGAGGGTCCGGGAGATGAGGTCGTCGTAGACGTCGACGAACTCGCGGAAGTTCATCGAGTCGGCGTTCTTGACGCACGGGACCATCAGCGTGCGCGAGCCGTCGCGCTTCTCGACATCGACCGCCAGACCCAGGCCGACGCCGTCGTGGCGGATGAGCCGCGGCTTGCCGTCCTCGCCCGCCGCGTACGTGGTGGTCATGGACGGCGCGTCCTTCAGCGCCTCGACCAAGGCGTACGCGATGAGATGGGTGAACGAGAGCTTGCCCTGGCCGGTCCGGCCGAGGTGGCCGTTGATGATCTTGCGGTTGACCTCGAGCAGCTTCGCCGGCACCTGTCGATAGGAGGTGGCGGTCGGGACCTCGAGCGAGGCCTCCATGTTCTCGACGATCCGGGCACCGACGCCGCGGATCACCTCACCCGGCTCCTCGGCCGGCGCGGCAGGTGCGGGGGCGGCAGGTGCGGGGGCGGCAGGTGCGGGCGCCGGAGCGGCAGCTGCCGGAGCTGCAGGTGCGGGCGCCGGACCAGGAGCGGCGGGCGCCGGTGCAGCAGGCGATTGAACCGGTGGCGGAGCAGCGCCGTTCGAGCCGTTGCCAAGTGGCGACGGCCACGCGGTGACGTTGGACCCAGCGCCAGTGGAACCAGCGCCGTTCGCGGGCGCGTTGACGGGCGCGTTGAGGGCCGGTGCCTCGTCGGCGGTACCGAGCTGCTCACCTCCCGACTCGAAGAAGGCTCGCCATTCGGCCGAGACGGCTGCGGGATTGGCCCGGTAGGTCTCGTACATCTCGTCGGCGAGCCAGGAGTTCGGACCCAGGTGTGCAGGGGAGTCGGTCACACCGCAGATGGTAACGGGCCGGGCTTCCGCGCCGCGGTGTCGGGTCGGCCGATAGCTTGGCCGGTCGTCCCCCGCCGCAGGAGCACGCCATGGCAGCCGAATTCATCTTCACGATGCGCAACGTGAACCGGTTCTATCCGCCGGACCGCGAGATCCTGCGCGACGTCACCCTCGCGTTCTACCCCGGCGCCAAGATCGGCGTCATCGGTCACAACGGCTCGGGCAAGTCGTCGCTGCTGCGGATCATGGCCGGCGTCGACGACGGCTACACCGGCGAGGCCCGCCTCACCCCGGGCTTCACCGTCGGCCACCTCGAGCAGGAACCTCACCTGGATCCCGACAAGGACGTCCACGGCAACGTCATGGACGGCGTCGCCAAGACGCAGGCCCTGATCGATCGCTACAACGAGGTCATGGCCATGTGGGCCGACCCCGACGCCGACTACGAGAAGATCGGTGCCGAGCAGGCAGAGCTCGAAGCCAAGATCGAGGCCGCCGACGCCTGGGAGCTCGACCGTCAGGTCGAGATCGCCATGGACGCACTCCGAGTGCCGCCAGGCGACGCCGACGTCACCAACCTCTCCGGTGGTGAACGTCGCCGGGTGGCCCTGTGCCGCCTCCTGCTGTCGCGCCCTGACCTGCTGCTCCTCGACGAGCCCACCAACCACCTCGACGCCGAGTCGGTCGCATGGCTCGAGCGGTTCCTGAAGGACTACCCGGGCGCCGTCATCGCGATCACCCACGACCGCTACTTCCTCGACAACGTCGCCGGCTGGATCCTCGAGGTCGATCACGGCAAGACGTTCCCCTATGAGGGCAACTACTCCGGTTGGCTCGAGCAGAAGCGCAAGCGCCTCGAGATGAAGGAGAAGCAGGAGTCGGCGATGCAGCGCACGCTGGCTAAGGAGCTCGACGAGGATGAACCCCAATGGTCGCCAGGCCAAGAACACGGCCCGTCTCGCCGCCT
>JAHDHM010000182.1 GCA_020631315.1 Acidimicrobiales bacterium | reverse complement strand
GATGCTCGGAGCCGACCGGGTCGAGTTCCTCGGCTACCGCGACTCGGGGATGATCGGCGAGCCGACCAACGACGACCCGGAGTGCTTCTGGCAGGCCGACGTCGACGAGGCGGCAACCCGATTGGCGACGATCCTGGCTGACGAGGACATCGACGTCCTGACCTGTTATGACGACCACGGCGGCTACGGCCACCCCGATCACATCCAGGTGCACCGTGTCGGACACCGCTTCGCCGAGCTCGTCGGTGTGCAACGGGTGTACGAGTCGACGATGAACCGCACCCGGATCATGGAGATGCGGTCGATGCTCGAGCAGGGTGCCGTCGAGGGTGTGACGCCCGACGACGTCGATCCGATCGACATGCCGGATCCTTCGGAGATGGAGAGCTTCGGCACACCCGACGACGAGATCACCACCGCTGTCGACGTCTCGTCGGTCATCGACCTCAAGCGGACGGCGATGCAGGCGCACGCCAGCCAGATCACCGACGACAGTTTCTTCCTCGCGATGCCGCCTGAGGCCTTCTCGGCAGCCTTCGGCACCGAGTGGTTCATCAGGACCGACACCGCAGTGGCGGGCCGAGAGTCGTGGATCCTCGACGAGCAGCCGCCGGCGAACGACGAGGTACCCGCATGACGCCACAGGACACGCCGGCGCTCCCGAGCGGCTTGCTGCCGCTGTACGAGGAAGCGATCGACATCGCCGACCGGTCACCTGCTTCGGCGTCCGCGTTGTTGCGGATGCTCGTCCGGGCGCTCGTGCGCCAGGCAGGCGGCTCAGGCCGGAACCTGTCGAAGGACATCGACCAGCTCGTCGCCAACGGCCTGGACGTGGGTGTGCTCCGCGCCGCGGACGCGGTCGGACTCAGCGACACCCAGTCGCGCAAGCCCGCAGAGCTGGACCTCACCGACGGCCACAGCGAGGTCCAGAACCTCTCGGTCCTCGTCCACGTCCTCGCCCGCGCCGTCGCCTGAGACGTTCTGTCTGTGCGCAGCGTTGCCGGAGCAACGCCGAAGACAGACAGTTCGCCGCCATCGTCGTTGACGAACTCGGCCATCTTGCCGATGGATTGGTAGTTTCGAGCCCGACGACGAGATGCGAGGTACCCGATGAAGCGGATGATGAAGGCCGACGAACTGGCCCGTGACGCACGGTTCAATCGCACCCGGCTCGAGGACTCGATCTTCGATCCGCGCAACGCCCGGGTGACGGAGATCCGCGAGACCGAGGGTGGCAACAACCTCCAGCACTCGAACCCCGAAGCCCCTGACGCTGCCCGGGGGCTGATGCACGGCATCTTCACCGGCGAGATCCAGGCGCTCGAAGGCGCCGGTCGTACGTGCTGGGACTTCGAGGTCGGCAACGGCCCTGACGAAGTGCCGTTCGAGATGAAGCTGGACATGGCCCGCCAGTGCTGGGACGAGGCGCGTCACTGCGAGATCTCCATCAAGTTGAACGACCACATGGGCACCGAGATCGGCGAGTTCGACGAGCAGGTCTTCCTCTTCGAGGCCGCCTGCAACGACGACCCGATGCTGCGCCTCACCGGTGTGAATCGGGCGCTCGAGGGGCTCGCCATCGACGTCTTCAACACGATGCGCGACTTCGGTGTCCTGTCGGGTGATCCGGTCCTGTACTTCTGCGAGGACTGGATGCTCGCCGATGAGGTCACCCACGTGAAGATGGGCTCGGACTGGCTGCGCGCGGTCACCAAGAACGACAAGGAGCGCCAGAGCAAGGCCCTCGAGTTCCAGCGCACCGTCGACAAGCTGTTCAGCCTCGGTGGCTTCCGCAGCGAGGACGACAAGTCGCCCGTACACCTGGCTCGTTCGTTCCGTCAGCAGGCAGGTTTCACCGACGACGAGATCCACGAGCTGGTCGATCTGGCCGCGCAGTCGGCAGCCGAAGCCCAGGAGCGTTCGAAGGCGGCCGCTGCGGCGCTCTGAGCATCGCCTCGCGGACTGTGAGGCCCTAGCCTCTCGGTCCGTGGCCGACTTCCATGCACAGTTCGCCTGGGTCGTCGTCGGCCTGAACGCTGCTGCGGGCCTGTGGGTGCTCGCCGCCAACTGGCTCGAGCAGCTCCGCCGGCGCGAGATGTGGTGGTTCGTCGGCGTGGCACAGGTCGCGATGTCGGCACAGGTCGCCGTCGGGGTGGTCGTGCAGAACCGCGACGGTGTCGAACCGCCCGACGGCTTCCACCAGTTCTACGGCTTCCTGACGCTGATCAGCATCGGGATCCTCTACAGCTACCGCCAGCAGGTCCACCAGCACCTGTACCTGCTCTATGGGCTCGGCTCGCTGTGGATCATGGGTCTGGCGCTGCGAACCATCCCGTTCTGACAGTGACGAGGGGGCTCACGTCCTCTCAGGTCAGAGACGGACGACCGGGCAGGTGGTGGTGCGGGTGATGCCGTCGATCAGCTGCACGCTGGACACGACCATCCGGCCGAGTTCGTCGATCGTCGCGGCCTCGGCTCGGGCGATCACGTCGTAGGGCCCGGTCACGTCGTCGGCTGCGACGATGCCGTCGATCTCGCCGACGGCCAGCGCCACTGCGGCAGCCGTGCCGACCTCGGTCTGGATGAGGATGTACGCCTGGACCATCGGTGGATCTCCTCGTCGGAATCTAGCCAGCGGGCAGGCAGAGCTCCGAGGCCGGCACCGGAATGGCACCACGACCGAGGGCAGGGGTACCGTCGAGCGTTCGCATCAACGAGGGGGACTCCACATGCGCGCAGCACTGCTGACCGAAGCCAACCAGCCGCTCGAACTGGTCGACGACGTCGAGCTCGAATCGCCACGGGCCGGTGAGGTCCGGGTCGAACTCCACAACTGCGGTCTGTGCCACTCCGACGTCCACTTCATGGACGGCTCGCTCCCTGGTGTCATGCCGATGCTCCTCGGGCACGAGGCCGGCGGCATCGTCACCGACGTGGGTGAGGGTGTCCTGGACCTCGCCGAGGGCGACAAGGTCATCCTCACGTTGCGCCCGCCGTGCGGCCGCTGCTTCCACTGTGTTCGCGGCGAGATGACCCTGTGCGAGCGTTCCGCCGGCGGCCTCTTCCCCGATGGTGGCACCCGCCTGTCCCGCGGTGGCGAGGCGGTGCAGCGCATGGGCGTGAACCTCGCTGCGTTCGCCGACGCGACCGTGGTGCCTGCGACCGCGGCGGTGAAGGTCGACGCCGACACGCCGCTCGACGTCGCGAGCGTGATCGGCTGCGCTGTGCAGACCGGTGTCGGTGCGGCGATCAACACCGCGAAGGTCGCACCGGGTGACACGGTCATGGTGATCGGCCTCGGCGGCATCGGCATCTCGATCGTGCAGGGCGCCCGGATCGCCGGCGCAGCCCGGATCATCGGCGTCGACATGAACGAAGGCCGCCGCGAGCAGAGCCGGCACTTCGGCGTGACCGACACGGTCGACCCGACCGCGGGTGAGGTCCCGGCACAGGTGCTCGAGTTGCTCGGCGGCCGCGGCGTCGACCACGCCTTCGAGGCCGTCGGCTCCTCGGCGCTCGCCGAGGTCTGCCTGAACTCCACGCGCAACGGCGGCATGACCACACTCGTCGGTGTCCCGAAGATCACCGACATGATCAACGTGCACGCCATCGGGTTCGCCATGGGCGAGAAGAAGCTCCAGGGCTGCTTCCTGGGTTCCAGCAACCCGCACCACGAGTTCCCTCGTCTGCTCGACCTGTGGCGTAACGGCAAGCTCGACCTCGACGCCATGGTCACGGCGACGCGCCCGCTCGACGAGATCAACGAGGCCGTCGCCGACATGCAGCAGGGCCTCGGCCTTCGCACCGTCCTGAGCATCTGAGTCGTCGAGCGTCTCGACCGAGGTCGTGGCCGACGCCGCCACCAACGCACTGCTGAACGCTCATCTCGACCGTCGCCGGTTCGAGGAGGCGTTCGCGGTCGCCTGCGGCGCCGGTTGCGGCACGCCGCGGTCGGAAGCGCTGGCGCTGCTCGGACAGCGACTGGTCCGCCTCGATCTCGAGGACGTCCGGCTCCACGACCGCCCCGACCTGTGGCGTGAGCTGCCCCAGGGGTTGCGGTCCGCTGCAGGCGCCGTCAGCTTCCCGGGTCGCCACACTCGGACGCGGGGTGCGCTGTCGTCGTTCGTGCCGCTGTATCGGGCCATGTTCGAAGCCGCCCGAGTTCGCTGGGACAACGGCCAGACGCTGCACTTCCTGTCGATCGTGCATCTGCTGGCCGAGTTCGCCGGCCACCTGTCCTGGGAGTCGACGCTCGGTCATGCAGCGGATCCTCCACGGCTCATCGAGCTCATCGATCGACGCGACAGTCGGTGGGGTGACCCGGACGATCGTGAATGCGGGCACCATCGGACGCAGCGGCGGCTGGCCGAGAAGGTCCGCGACGGTCGTGCGCTGCGGTCCGACGAGCAGTGGAACCGGTTCCTGCGTGAGGAGTACAGCCGTCTCGGCGAGATGTTGACCGTGTGTGCCACGCGGGACGGCCGCCGCGTCGCGGGCTCGTCCGTGCGTGAGTGTCGAGCTGACTGCGCGGTGTGGAACTCGGTCCCCGTGCCGATGCGTGAACACCAACGGCGCAGGGCGCGTCTGGCTCTGCTGCTCAGCCGTTCGTCGATCGTGCAGCTGCGGCATTCGGCGCCGATCGGCCACTTCTTCGGGGTGCCCGACGTCGGCGAGATCGAACTGGAGTGGGCCGATGTCGCTCGACGAGCGCGCCGCGAGGCCGATCTCGATGTCGGCGACGGTGACCTGGTCGACCAGCTGCGGGTCTACTGCTCGGCGATCGCCGGCGCGCCGCTGAAGCCGGCGACGACGATCGGTCGGATCGCCGACCAGCTCCGCGACGAGTGGGTGACGTCAGGCTGACGCCGACTGGCTCGGCCCTGATGAGCTGCGCTGGACAGTCCTGACTGCTCAGACGGTGACGCCGAGACGAGCGGCCAGGGCGTCGAGCTGAGCCGACAGTTCCTCGGGCAGGCGTTCACCGATGGACGCGTAGAACTCGCGGATCGACTCGACCTCGGCGGCCCACTCACGCTCGTCCACGGCGAGCAGTGCTGCCATGGTCTCGTCGTCGAGGTCGAGACCGGTCGTGTCGAGTGCGTCGGCCGTCGGAACGTGACCGATCGGGGTCTCGGTTGCGTCGCCGCCACCGGCGACACGCTCGAGGACCCACTTGAGCACTCGGCTGTTGTCGCCGAAGCCCGGCCACATGAACTTGCCGTTCTCGTCCTTGCGGAACCAGTTCACGTAGAACAGCTTCGGCAGATCGGCGCCGGAGCGCTCACCGATCGAGAGCCAGTGGGCGAAGTAGTCGCCGAAGTTGTAGCCGCAGAACGGCAGCATCGCGAACGGGTCACGGCGCACCTGGCCGAGGCCACCGGTGGCAGCGGCCGTCTTCTCCGACGACATGACGGAGCCGAGGAACACACCCTGCTCCCAATCGAACGCCTCGGCGACGAGCGGGACGGTCGTGGCCCGGCGGCCACCGAACATGATCGCCGAGATCGGGACGCCGGCCGGGTCCTGCCACTCGGGAGCGATCGACGGGCACTGGCCGGCCGAGACGGTGAATCGGGCGTTCGGATGAGCAGCCGGCGTGTCGGACTCGGGCGTCCAGGTCTCGCCGGTCCAGTCGGTGAGGCGTGCCGGCGGTTCGTCGGTGAGCCCCTCCCACCAGACGTCGCCGTCCTCGGTGAGCGCCACGTTGGTGAACACGGCGTCGTGGGTGAGGCAGGCGAGGGCGTTCGGGTTGGTGTCGTCGCCCGTACCCGGAGCCACTCCGAAGAAGCCGGCCTCGGGGTTGATGGCGTACAGCCGGCCGTCGTCGCCGAACTTCATCCAGGCGATGTCGTCGCCGACGGTCTCGATCTCCCAACCGGGGAGGGTCGGGATCATCATCGCCATGTTCGTCTTGCCGCAGGCCGACGGGAAGGCCGCGGCGACGTACTTGGTCTCGCCCTGCGGCGGGGTGACCTTCACGATGAGCATGTGCTCGGCCAGCCACCCCTCGTCGCGGGCCATGGTCGACGCGATGCGCAGTGCGAAGCACTTCTTGCCGAGCAGGGCGTTGCCGCCGTAGCCCGAGCCGTACGACCAGATCTGGCGGGTCTCGGGGAAGTGGACGATGTACTTGTTCTCGGCGTCGCAGGGCCAGGGAACGTCCTGCTCGCCCTCGGCGAGCGGTGCGCCGAGCGAGTGCACACACGGCACCCACTGCCCGTCGCCGAGCACGTCGAGCGCGCCCTGGCCCATGCGAGTCATGATCCGCATGGACGTCGCGACGTAGGCGCTGTCGGTCAGCTGGACACCGATGTGGGCGATCGGGGAGCCGAGGGGCCCCATGGAGAAGGGCACCACGTACATGGTGCGGCCCTTCATCGAACCCTCGAAGAGTTCGAGCATGGCTGCCTTCATCTCGGCCGGGGGACGCCAGTTGTTGTTCGTACCGGCGTCGGCTTCGAGCTCGCTGCAGATGAACGTACGGTCTTCGACGCGGGCGACGTCGCCCGGATCGGAACGGGCCAGGAAGCTGCCTGGTCGTGCCTCGAGGGGCATCAGTGTCCCTGCGGCGACGAGCTCGCTCGTCAGCCGGTCGTACTCCTCTTCGGAGCCGTCGCACCAGTGGACGGCCGACGGCTGGAGCACGTTCGCCCAGTCCTCGACCCAGCTCAGCAACGCCTGATTGGACGTCGTCGCAGCCATGATGACACCTCGATTTTTCGGGGGTTCACCGCGGCCCCGTTGCCGCGATGTGCGAGGCCGTCAGGCCTCCACGCCTTCTCCCCAGTCGGGCGATCCGAGATCGACTTCACTACCCAGTCGAAGATGCGTCGCCAACCCCCGGTCGTTCAGGTCGTAGACGACCCGTTGACCCTGACGCAGCATCCTGAACACGGACCCGGCAAGAGCGTCGGAGGCGAGTTCCCGTTCGGCACGGTCGCGATCATCGACCAACACACCAGCCCCCGTGCGTGGGTCATACGACTTGATCACTCCCTGCACCGCTACTCCTCGTTCTTCGACGTGATGACGTGTGCTTCAGACCTGTCGGCACGAAGCGACCATGAACATAGCCAAATCGCACGACTGCACCCAACCACGTCGACGTGACCCTCGCCTCGGCAGGGTCGTCGACGACCGGTCACGGCGGTTACGCTCGGGCGCCATGACTGCACCCGCTCAGATGGGGGTCGCTGAGCTCCGGCAGGTCGTCGGTACCT
>JAHDHM010000181.1:1246-7231 GCA_020631315.1 Acidimicrobiales bacterium | reverse complement strand
GGTGACGTCGCGGAGAACCGCCGACTCGTCCAGCTGCTCGACAACGTGTCCGACGTGCTCGCCGACGACGACCCCGAACTCGGCACTGCGATGCGCATCTGGACGGCTGACCAACGAGCCATCGGCGAACTCGTCCTCGTGCCCGCCGCCGACGAGGCCGACCGGGACATGTCGTGCCTCGGCTACGACGCCTTCCTCGTCGCCATCGACGAGGACTCGCGGTTGTCCCGACGGATCCACCAGCTCGACGGCGCGGTCGAGTGGCTGGGCGACACCACCCAGAACCACACCAGAGCCGTGCTCCTCCAGAGAGCGCTCATCGATCTGATCGACCTGCTCGACGACGACCGCTCCCGGTTCCCGATCCACCAGCGCGGCAAGCTGCCGCTCGGCCGGCCGTTGAGCGTCGTCGAGGCCGAGGAGCTGGTCCTGGCCCGGGTGCTGCCACAGCCCCAGGCCGACTTCGTGTTCCACGACGACGCCTGGCCCCTCATCGCCGAGTGGGCCGCGCACTACGGGTTCGACGAGGTCGACCACGAGAACCCGTTCGAGTCGAAGCGGTACTTCCGGCGCCGCAAGACCTCGGGCATCCAGGAGATCATCGACATCGCACGAGCGCCCGGCAACCGCGTCCGGGTGCTGGCGCACATCGTGCGGCCGTGGTGGGCACCGTCGATCAAGTGGATCGCCCCGGTCCCCGCGCTCGTTCCACCGGACCATGCCGGCTGGCGACTCGGCCGCTTCGTCCAGCGATTCCGCAACGACGTCAACGTCCTCCTCCAGATGTTCGACCGGCCCCTCATACGGGCCGCTGACGGCCGCAAGTAGGGTTGCGGGCCCATGAGGTCCTTGCGTCGTCTCGTCATCGCCGTACTGGCTGCCGTCACGTTCGTCGGCCCGCTGGCGGCACCCGCCACCGCCCAGTCGGCCGACCGCATCGCAGCGAACCTCAACGCCGAGGGCGTCTTCGTCGACAGCGGTGCCGACGGTGACGCTGCCGAGTTCCGCCAGGTCGTGCAGCAGCTCTCGGGCGAGGGGATCGAGCTGCTCATCGCGTCGATCGCGGAAGAGCCGACGAACCTCCAGCAGCTGGCCGAGGATCTGCGCGACCTCACGAACGCCACCGTGCTGCTCATCACACCTGCATCGCTCGCCGCATCGTCACCGGTGTTCGACAGCGGCGAGATCGACGCAGCTCTGGACGCGACGAGCTTCTCGAACCTCGCCGACGGTGCGCTCGAGTTCGGACGACGTCTGAACGGTGTGGCTGTGTCCACCCCGACCACCGACGTGACCGCCACGACAGCTGCGCCGAGCACGACACCCGACACCACACCGGTGACCAACTCGACTCCCGCGGCCGAGTCCTCGGGCGGGGGTGGCAGCGGCTTCCTGATCTTCTTGCTCATCGTCGTCGGCGGCATCGTCGGTCTCGTCCTGTTCACCCGGTCGAGGAACCGCAAGAAGGTCGAGGCCGAGCTCACACAGCGGCGGGCGACCGTCAACGACGAGCTGGCCGCGATCGGTGCCGACATCGTCGAACTCGAAGACCGCGTCACGTTCGCCGACGACGACGAAGCCACCAAGCACTTCCGGCTCGGCAACGAGCAGTACATCGAACTCCAAGACCAGCTCGCGGCGGCGACCACCCTGTGGGAGGTCACCCAGGTCGACTACGCCGCCGACACCGCGGCATGGCACCTGGATGCCAGCGAGGCGATCATCGACGGCGAGGACATCCCCGAAGAACCCGAACGCCCGGACCTGACGGTGAGCCGCCCTCCCGAGGAGCGAGAGGTCGAACGCGAACGCAGCCGCGCCGCAGAGCGCGAACGGGTCGAGTCGCGGCTCCCCGACCGCCATCGCGATCAGGAGTCCCGACGCGTCGAGCCACGACGGCAGCGGCGTCAGGGCTGGGACCGCCCCAAGACCCGCGGCACCAGCCTGGGTGACATCGCCACCGGCATCCTCGTCGGCGGCATCCTCAACGGCGGAGGCGGCGGACGACGCGCACCACGTCGGTGGGGCGGCGGTGGCGACCTCGGGTCGGCCCGCGGCGGCGGCTTCGGTTCGGCGTCTCGAGGCGGCGGCGGCTTCGGCTCGATCTCGCGTGGTGGAGGCGGCTTCGGTTCCCGGTCACGAGGCGGATCGGGCTCCCGATCACGCTGACGCGAACCGGCGGGAACCCACGGTCGGACGGTGACGTTGTGACCTCGGAGCATCACGAGGCCAAGGCACTAGCGTGAGGCCCGGTCCATACACTCTCGACGGCCCGACGAACGGCCGAGGAGCACCATGTTCAACCGCATCATCACCTACATCCGCACCTGGTTCCGGGGCAAGGCCGAGGCGGCCATGAACCCCGAGGTCGAGATCGAGATGGCCATCGACGAGGCCCGCAAGCAGGACCAGGCGCTGCGCAGCCAGGCCGCCAAGGTCATCGCCCATCGCACCAAGCTCGAGCAGCGCATCGAGAAGAGCGCCGACGAGGTCGCCGAGGCCCGTGAGATGGCCAAGGCCGCGATCATGCGCGCCGAGAAGGCCAAGGACGCCGGCGACGCCGACGGTGTGTCGAAGTGGACCAACTCCGCGTCGAGCCTCGCCATGAAGCTCACCGCCGCCGAGAACAACCTCGACAGCCTCAAGGACCAGTACGAGATCGCGATCGGTCAGGCCGATCAGGCCAAGTCGGCCGTCGAGCAGAACGCCATGCGTGTCCAGGAGCTCGCCGCCAAGCGCATGGAGCTGCTCGGCGCCATCGAGCAGGCCAAGATGCAGGAGGCCGTCAACGACGCCATGGAGTCGCTGAACGCCACGGTTGACCGCGACCAGGTCAGCCTCTCGAGCGTCGAGGACAAGATCAACGACCGTCTCGCCAGCGCCAAGGCCAAGACCGAGCTGCGTTCGGCCACCCCCGAGGGCGCCGAAGCCGAGCTGCGCGAAGCCGTGTCGCTCACCCGTGCCGACGACAAGCTCGCCGAGCTGCGTGCCGAGCTCGGTCTCGACACCGCAGGTGAACTCGAGGCCTGAGCCCCGAGCGTCTGACGTCGCCCACAGCGATCTCGCGGTCGGGCGGGAGCGGTCGCCGCTCCCGCCCGTACCCGCGAAGTCAGATCAGACCGCAGCCGATCGGTCTCAGCCGATCGAGCGCAGGTCGACGACGAAGATCAGCGTCTCGTTCGGCTTGATCACGCCGCCGGCTCCCTGGGCGCCGTAGCCCATCTCCGGCGGAATCGTCAGCTGACGGCGGCCGCCGACCTTCATGCCCGCCACGCCGCGGTCCCAGCCGGTGATGACCTGACCGGCGCCGAGGCGGAAGGTGAAGGGCTGACCACGGTTCCAGGAGGCGTCGAACTCCTGACCGGTCGACCAGGACACGCCGACGTAGTCGACGTTGACGTTGGCGCCGGGAGCCGGCTCCGGGCCGTCACCCACGACGAGGTCCTCGACCACGAGCTGGGTGGGCGGGTCGCCGGCGGGAACGCTGATTTGGGGCTTCTCGAACAGATCCATGGCGCCGGACGGTAGCGGCGCCACGCCCCAGCGACGCACACTCGCCCCGGAGAACTCCTCACATGAGCACCGACACATGAACTCAGGCGACACATGAACTTCGACGACACCGCCATCGAACAGGCCGCGGCGATGACCACGGCACTCATCTCGGGCGAGGCACTGCTGTTTCGCCTCGACCTCGACGACGTGGCCCGCCTCGAAGAGCTCCTGGTCATGTTGATGCTCGGCGCTGCGCCACATCGGCTCGCCGAAGATCTGGCCGTGCCGTTCTTCCTCGTGGATCCGGCCGCGATCGGCGCCGAGGTGGACGACGACTCCCTCGCCCTCGTCGGACCGGGCATCACCCAGACGGAGCAGATCCACGACGACATCCAGCACGCTCCGCCCGGCACGAGACTCGCCGGGGTGCTCGTCGCAGGGGCCCAGGAGCGGCTCCAGAGCGTGGCAGTGACCGCGGATCACGTGGTGGCCTTCGTCGCCTCCACACCCACCACGCTGCACCGTCTCGTCCCCGATGAGGACGACCAGCTCGTCAGTACGATGCGAGCTGCCGTGAACACCCCCTTGGAGTGACGCCGTGGCTGGCTCAGACACCGTTCCCGCATCCGATCTCCGGTCGCGCCTCACCGGCCCGATCGCCGACCTCACCCCGTTGCAGCGTTCGCTGCTCCTCGCCGAGGTGTCGATGGTCTCGTACCTCGACGACGCCACGAAAGCCGCCGCCACGCTCGGTTTCACCGAGACCCGGTTCATCGACCGCGACGGCGCCCAGGCGTGGGTCTTCGAGACGTCGACCGACCGCGTCATCGCCTGTCGTGGCACCGAGCCCAACGAGTGGAACGACATCAAGGCCGACGCCAACGCACTGCGCGACGTAGCCGAGACCGTGGGCCGAGTGCACCGCGGCTTCAAACGCGAGGTCGACGACCTCTGGCCGCTCATCAAGGAAGAGCTCGTCGACGACGGCCGAGACCTCTGGTTCACCGGCCATTCCCTCGGTGGCGCCATGGCGACGATCTGCGCAGGCCGCTGCAAGCTCGACGAGATCCCCGTCTCCCCCATCGAGACGCAGACGTTCGGCTCCCCTCGGGTCGGGTCGAAGCGCTACGTGAACCACTCGGGCATCACTCATCTGAGGTGGGTCAACAACAACGACGTGGTCACTCGCGTCCCGCCACGCTGGCTCGGCTACAAACACACCGGCACCAAGATGTACCTGGACTCCAACGGCGACCATCTGCCGAAGTTCACGCCGGCCCAGGTCGCCAAGGACCGGGCGAAGGGATTCCGCAAGGGCCTGAAGCAGCGCAAGCTGGACCACTTCTCGGACCACGCCATCGCGGCCTATGTCGAGTACATCGCCCGCGCCGTCGACGCGGAGCAATGAGCGGCTTCAGCGACGCGGCGCTCGCTTCGCGTTCAGATCGCGCTGGCTGACCTCGATCAGCTCACCACCGCGGACCTCGTACGACACGATCTTCGTCGCTTCGTACTGGCCTGAGCGCTGACGACCCGAGACCTGGTCGACCTCCATGCCCTCGATGATCGGCACCAGCGCCACGGCCCGGAAGCCCTCGTCGTTGCCGGGGTTGGAGCGCTTGTCCTCACGGACCAGCTCGGCGGACTCCCACACCCAACAGTCGTCGAGATTGATGAACCGGGACCGGTAGTTGGTCTTGGACTTCGCCGCCATCGCACCCGGGCACACGAGGAACGGCGCGTCGATCCACGGCGCCGCCGCCAGACCGTCGGCGCCGAAACCGATGTCGAACGCCCGGGAGATGATGGCGTCCTGGTCACCTGAGCGCAGCGCCCGATCACGCTGTTCGTCCTTGATGGCCTCGGCCAGGTGCACGAGCGTGTCGTGGTCGAGCTCTCGCACCAGCGCCGTGGCGGCCTTCAGATCGGTCGTCAGCGCCGAGACGGCGTCGTCCTGCCAGGTCACCCACGCATCATGGCCGATGGCTGGGACGTTCAGGCTCGCTACAGGTCGACGCGGCATGATCGTGCGATGCGCATCCTGGTCGTCGAGGACGAAGAGGGCATCGCCACGAGCCTCCAGCGCGGCCTGACGGCTGACGGCTTCGCGGTCGATGTCGCCACCAACGGCATCGACGGCTTGTGGATGGCCCAGAACAACCCCTACGCGGCGATCATCCTCGACATCATGCTGCCCGGGCTCAACGGCTTCCTGGTGTGCCGGCAGTTGCGCGACGAAGGCAACTGGACGCCGATCCTCATGCTCACCGCGAAGGACGGCGAACTCGACGAGGCCGAGGGGCTGGAGACCGGTGCCGACGACTATCTGACCAAGCCGTTCAGCTACGTGATCCTGCTCGCCCGGATCCGTTCGCTGATCCGCCGTTCGGGTGCCGCGCCGACCTCCGACATCCTGTCCGTCGGCGACCTCCACCTCGACGTGACCGCCCACACGGTCCGCCGAGGCAACATCGCGGTCGAGATGTCGCC
>JAHDHM010000181.1:0-1236 GCA_020631315.1 Acidimicrobiales bacterium | reverse complement strand
CGGGCGCTCGCCGTGCTCGAGTACCTGATGCGCAACGCCGACCGGGTCGTGGCGAAGGACGACATCCTCGCCAACGTGTGGGACCACGCCTTCGACGGCGACCCGAACATCATCGAGGTCTACGTCTCGCGGATCCGCGGCGCCATCGACCACGCGTTCGAACGGACCACCCTCGAGACCGTGCGCGGCATCGGCTACCGGCTCCGCTCCGATCGATGACGGCATCCCTGCGCGCCCGGCTGACCATCATCTCGGTCGTCTCCTCTGCCGTCGGCCTCGCCGTCGCCGCAGTGGCCCTCGTCCTGATCCTCGACCGCTCCCTCTACGACGAGCTCGAGCGCTCGCTCGACGCACGAGCCGACGACATCGCCGAACAGATCGACTCCGTCAACGAGGAGATCGTGCTCGGCGCCGGCATCTCCGGCGACACCTTCGCCGTCGTGATCGACACGACGAACGCCGTCTACGCGACGAGTGACCAGCAGTTCGGCTTCGACACCGAGATCGCCGCGCTGCTCGCAGCGATCGACTTCACCGCGGCCTTCGACCTCGACCCAGTGCTGATCGGGCGCGATCCGGGTGACGGCTATCTCGCCGTCGCCCACTGGTTCGATCTCGAACCCTTCGGCACGACCGAGGCGCTCGCCGATGTCGGCGAGGAGGACTACGTGACGATCGTCGCGGCATCCACCACGCCGATCGAACGCACCGTCGACACGGTGACGCTGTCGCTGGCCGTCGGCGTGCCGATCCTCGTGCTCGCCATCGGACTGTTGGTCTGGTGGGTGGCAGGCCGAGCGTTGCGACCCGTCGAAGCGATCCGCAGCGAGGTCGAGAACATCACCGCCGACGCTCTCGACCAGCGGGTTCCCGGGACAGGGCGAGATGACGAGATCGGGCGCCTCGCCGAGACGATGAACACGATGCTCGCCAGGCTGGAGACCTCGGAACGCCAGCAGCGGCAGTTCGTCGCTGACGCGTCGCACGAACTGAGGAGCCCGCTGGCATCGCTGGCGGCGCGACTCGACGTCGAACAACGCCACGGCGACGCCGAATCGTGGAACGAGACCCTTCCCGCCGTTGCCGGCGATGTCACGCGACTGAGGTCGCTCGTCGAAGACCTGCTGACGCTGGCCCGAAGCGACGCCGACGAGACCGTCGAACGTCCCCGACAGCTGGTCGATCTCGACGACCTCGTCTTCGAGGTGGTCACGACGATGGGGCGGTCAGTCGACA
>JAHDHM010000180.1:5398-7242 GCA_020631315.1 Acidimicrobiales bacterium | reverse complement strand
CGAGATACCCGACGCCGACGGCCACGTCTTCCAGGGCTACCGGACCGACAACGACTACCCGTCGGCCATCGGCTCGACCGGCTGGTTCACCAGCGAACGACGCTTCGTCGAGTGGGCCGAACGCAACGGCCACACCTTCGACATGGCCGTCGGCACCGACCTCGACGACCACCCCGACCTGCTCGACGGCTACGACCTCGTGCTCGGCGTCGGCCACGACGAGTACTGGTCAGCAGCCGGCCGGGATGCGATCGACGCCCACATCGCACGTGGTGGCAATGTCGCCAGCTTCAGCGGCAACACCATGTTCTGGCAGGTCCGCATGACCGCAGACGGTCGAAAGGGCAACGGCGATGCAGCTGGCGTGGATCACATGATCTGCCACAAGTACAAGGCCCACCTGAACGACCCCGTCGCAGCGGATCAGCCCGAGCAGATGACCGGCATGTGGTGCGACCCACTGGTCGGCCGACCCGAGTGGAGCACCCTCGGTGCTGGGTCCGCCCACGGGCTGTACCACCGGTTCGGACAGGCCACGGCGAGAGGTGTCGGTGGCTTCCAGATCGTCGAGCCCGACCACTGGATGCTCGACGGCACCGACCTGCGTTGGGGTGACGCGGTCGGTGTCGACGACGGCGTCGTCGGCTACGAGACGCTCGGCGCACCGCTCGCGTTCGACGACGACCAGCGCCTCGTCGTCCGCCACGCCGATCCGTGGGTCAGCGAGCACATGCCCGCCGACCACACCATCGTCGGCTTCACCCTCTCGTCGAACCTGGCCGCGGGGGAGTACCCCAAGTCCATCGCCGCACTGTCCGACCAGGGCGACCTCGAGTTCATCGCCAGCCGACTAGCCGGCGACACCGAACCCGACACACTCGACCGCTGGCGCCGCGGCAACGCGCTCATGCTCGAATGCCGTCCAGCCGGCGGTTCTGGCGGTCGCGTCGTCACCGTCGGCACCACCGACTGGATCTTCGGCCTCGACGAGTCAGCCGTCGACGACAACGTCGCCACGATCACCGCCAACGTCCTGCGCGAGCTCCGCTGAGCTCGGGCCCATCTCGCCACACGCGGACCGACTGCGCCTTGGGGGGGGAGAGGCGCAGCCGGTCGAGTTGGGTGCGGGGGGAACGCACCCGTGTGGGTGACGGTCCTGAAGCCCCGGTGAATGGAGCCGGACCGTGTTGTCGACACGAGAACTACCCACCGACGGGGTGTTCAAACACGAATGTCGAGAATTTCTCCAAAGGCGGCTTCGTCGCCTGTCATCCAGCGAGCGTGTTGCCGAAGATCTGCCACGCCAGCGCTGACTTCGCCGTGATCGAGAGCACCACGTACACGCGCTCGCCGAACACGTAGTCAGACCACTTGCCGATGCGGGCGTACTGCAGCCACTGGTTCACCGCGAAGCAGTTGAAGAAGACGAACAGCGTGAAGAAGATCGCGTAGACGAAGCTCGGCACCTCGCCGCCGGGTCCGAACAGGTACACGCTGATCGCAGCCCACGGCACCACGCCTGCGACACACCCGAACCAGAACGGCGTCCACCACGTCGACTCACGCCCGGGGCCGTTGGCGATCTCCATCAGCCAGCCGAAGAGGATCATCGCCGCGTTCACACCGGCGATGGCGAGCAGCGCCGCAGCGTCGGCGATGCCGACGAGCATGCCGATGAGCACGATCATCAACGACGACGACAACGAGTACTCGACCCAGCGGAACCGGTTACGACCGTGTCGCAGTTCGTCGGCGTACCGAGTGAAGCCCCAGGGTGAAGCGATCACGAAGTGCGCAGCTGCGGAGAGCAACAGGAACGCAGCGGTCGCATAGCCGAGCGGCAC
>JAHDHM010000180.1:0-5388 GCA_020631315.1 Acidimicrobiales bacterium | reverse complement strand
GGTTCTCGAGCCGAGACGGGTCCACGGCTCCGCCCGGGACGTCCTGGAGGAACGTGGTGGTGACCGGCAGCGAGAAGTCGTTCGACAGTGCGATCATGAGCGCACCCGAGGCCAGATGCGCAGTGCCAAAGGCGAGGTTCAGCACACGCAGGCGGCGCAGCCGGTCCGCGCTGACGTCGACCGTCCCGCCGAAGCCGGATGTGTCGGTCGGTCGATCCGATGCCGAGACCACCGGATCGTCAAGGTTTGTCGAGAGAAGGCGGGCGTCGTCCCGCAGTGTCGAAGTCATGAGCCCGCACTACCCCTGGCAGCGTCACGACAAACGAGGCCCGGGAGCGTCGCGTCGAGTTGCCTGTCGTGTTTGACATCGCCGGACTCCGGGTACTGGCCCGACAACGCCAACTCACGACAAGGAGTCATGAGATGTCCTCGACCACCGAGGTACGAATTCCCGTCCTCTCCGACCGCCTCGACGACATGGAGAGCAAGTTGCCGGGTCCGGCACGGGCCGGGCTTCGACTGCAGCGCGCCATCGCACAGCGCGGCATCGCAGCGTCGCGCAGTGCCATCGGAACCGTGCGAGACGCCAGCAAGGTCGCCGGTCGTCGGGCAGCGTCATCCGCCAAGACCGTCTGGGGTACGGCCCGATCCGCCAGCGACAAGATCACCGACACGGCCACCACCGAGACCAAGAAGGTCGCCGGACAGGCCTCCGCACAAGCCAAGCGCGTCGTCCGCACCGCCAAGGCACAGGGTGCCGAGGTTGCCGGCGAGGGCCGGACGGCCATGGCCGATGCCATCGACGCGACCGAATCGATGTTGGACTCGGTCGCCGGTCGCATCGAATCCGTCGAACCAAAGTCGACCGACTACGAGAAGTGGTCGAAGGACGAGCTGTACGACAAGGCGCAGGAGCTCGACATCGCCGGCCGTTCGACGATGTCGAAGGACGAGTTGATCGGAGCGCTCCGCTCCGCTTCGGTCCCCGCCTGATCAGCCCACGCCGAACCACGGGCCGGTCGCCAGATCGGCCTCGACGATCGACCGGTCGGTTTCGTCGGCGATCTCGACTGCAGCCGCCTCTGCCCTTGCAGCTGAGGCGGCTGCGTCGCGTCCGAGGGCGGCCAGCGCACGGGCTCGTGCCTCAAGCGCATAGGCCCGGTCGAAGTCGGCTGCGTCGTCGCCGGCCGCTGCCGTGTGGGCCGCACACTGCTCGGCGTGATGCAGCGCCACCTCGCCGTGGCCGAGCGTCGCATGCGCCCGCGAGATCAACCACGACGCACGCGCCGCAGTGACCGGCCCGGTCCCCGCTGCTCGTCGCCAATGATGGGCTGCGGCGTACGCCCGTCCCAGCAGCTCGTCGGCCTCATCGGCGGAGTGGGAGCGGCCGTCCAACAGCTCCCACGTGGAGTTGTTCGCTGCGACCGCCTGCGCCCGGTGCCAGTCCGCCTGCACGTCGGCGGCATCGACATCTCCCGGCCCGGTGTCGACGCTCGGCAGCTCGTCGCCCGTCTCGAGCCACGTCTTCAGGCCGTCGATGATCTCCACCCAACCCAGCCGCACGTGCTCCCACGTGAGCGGGCTGAGCGCGAGTGCGCCGTGGCGCACCGTCACCCGGGTGACCGAGCCGTCGTCGTTCGCGGGCGTCAACAGCCACTCGACCCGGCCCGGTGCCTCCTCCGACATCGCCGCGTCGTAGAGCACGTGCCACGTGTAGACGAGACGGCTCGGCGGCTCGAACACCTCGATCACGCCGTCGGCGGCCGGCTGATCGGCGGCGACGATGCGGTTCACGAACGGCGCACCCTGCTCGAACGTCGACTCGAACCGCGTGCCGTGGAAATAGCGCACGGTGTCGGCCTCGGCGGTCAACGCCTCCCAGACACGCTCCCGGCTGGCTCGGATGAAGATCTCGTACACGTGGGCGGCTGCAGCCACGTCATGCTCCTTCGACTCGGTCCCGCAGCTCCAGCAGCGAGACGACATGTGGTTCGGCGAAACGCGAGATCCAACGATCGTGGACCTCACGGATGGGCACGGGGTTCAGGTAGTGGCGCTTCGAACGGCCGTCCTTCTCGGTGACCACGAGGTGTGCCTCCTCGAGGACCTTCAGGTGCTTCGAGACCCCGAACCGCGTCATCTCCGGCAGGACCGCGCACAACTCGCCGAGCGTCTGGCCGTCGTTCGTGAACAGGGCGTCGAGCAACATCCGTCGACCCGGATCCGCGAGCGCCTTGAAGACCGCGTCCATCGCTCGCGATTATGTGACCAGATGGTCACCTATCGCAAGGGTGAATCTCGGGAGTGGCGTCCTCGGGCACGTCCTGCGCGACCCATGCGACACTGCGGCATGACCGGACCCGCCTTCCAAGCCGACGACATCCCGCTCCTCATCGCCATCACGATCGACTGCAACGACCTCGACGGGATGGCCACCTTCTGGTCCGAACTGCTCGGGCTCGAGATCCGCCACAGCGACGACCAGTTCGCCTTCTTGTCCTACGCGCCCGATCGCAAGGTGACGCTGTGGCTCCAGAAGGTCGACGAGCCACGCGTCGGGAAGAACCGGCTCCACCTCGACTTCGCGGTCCCGGACCTCGAGGCGACCGAGCAGCGCGTCGTCGCCCTCGGCGGTTCGCTCGGCGACATGCACGACTGGGAGGGCAACGTCTGGCGGGTGTGCGCCGATCCCGAGGGCAACCTCTTCGACGTGATGATCGCCCCGGCACCGCCTGACGAGAGCGCCGACGCAGGTTGAGCCACTCACAGCGGATTCACAGGAACCATTTCGACGTCGTTCAGGTGACGTCCGCACCCTGACTCCTGCGGGCCCTTCGACCCCAGGAGTCACCCATGATCCGCACCACCATCGCCGCAGCCGCCCTCGCCTCCGCCGGCATGGGCATCGTGATGATCGCCCCTGACGCGCAGGACTCGACCCTCGCCGACGGCACCGACTTCATCACCGTCGACGACGACACCCAGATCGACGACGTGCTCGCCCAGGTCGGCGTGCTCGACACAGACGAGCCTGCGGGTGCCACCGTCGAACCCGTTGCGTTGCAGGCCGCTCCCGATACGCCGACCGAAGATGCGTCCGACGACGACGATGACGCCGAGCGCGACGGCCGTCGCCGTGGCGACCGAGGCGGGCGGGTCGACCGATGACCACCACCACCGTCCTCGACGACCTCTCTTTCCTCGTTGACGCCACACCCGAACCGGCCGATGATCGAAGCCGGCTCCGTCGCCTGATCGACGAGCGTCTCGGCGACCTTCCCGTCTGGGTGCTGATGGGCGTTCATCGGGATGGGCTGGATCCGCGCCGCCGCCGAGAAGGCGATCGACCCCACCTGGTGGAGCGGCGAGTACCTGCTCGGCTTCCTCGCCGAACACGACGGCGAGGCGCTCGGCTGGTACGAGCCGTTCGTGCAGACGTTGGTCCAACCCGGCGCCGTGTCGATGAGCTACGTCGTGTTCGCCCTGCAGTTGGCGGTCGGCGTGCTGCTGTTGCTCGGACGCCGGGTCTCGTTGGCGCTCGGTCTCGGGATCTTCATGAACCTGAACTTCATCGCCGCCGGCGCCGTCGACCCGTCCATCTTCTACGTGCTCGCCCAAGGAGCCGTGGCGCTGTGGCTCGCCGAGCGTGCCGGCCTCGCCTCGCTGCAGAAGCTGCGCATCGCCGCCATCGGGGCCATGGCCATGGCGATCATGAGCGTCCCCTACATCGCCACCATCCACCCCGCCGACGTGATCCACGACCCGGCGATCATCCTCGTGACCGCCGGTGCCTTGGCCCTGGCGAGCGCCGAAGTCCTCCATCGCCGAGCCAGCGTCGACATCGGCCTGCCGTAGCCGGAGGCCGCGCGCCCGCGGCCTGCGCTGTGCTCCTTGGCGAGGTGTCACAGCGCTCCACTAGGGTCCATCGACGAGCGAGGTGGCTTCCCCGATGCAGATCGATGGCTTCGATCAGTTCGAGAGCATCGCCAGTGGCGGATACTCCACGGTGTACCGGGCGCGCGACATCGGCCACCACCGCACCGTCGCCATCAAGCTGCTGCACGCCACCGAGGAGTCGGTGCGGCTCTTCGAGCGCGAGCGTGCGGTCATGGGTCGCCTCTCCGATCACGACGGCATCGTCACGATCTACCAGTCGGGCATCACGGACGGGCAGCCCTACATCGTCATGCCGTTTCTCGAGCAGGCGCTCGCCAACATCATCCCCACCGGTGGGATGGAGGCGCATCGCGCCGCCGAGTTGATGATCACCGTCGCCGACACGATCGACTTCGCCCATCTCGACGGCGTCGTCCACCGTGACCTCAAGCCCGGCAACATCATGATGTCGTCGACCGGGCGCCCCCTCGTGACGGACTTCGGCATCGCTCGGGTCGTGTCCGGATCGGCGTCGGTGCAGTCGAGCACGATCCGTCTCACACCCGAGTTCTCCGCTCCCGAGGTGTTCGCCGGACGGCCCGCCAGCCCCAGCGACGACGTGTACTCCCTCGGCGCCACCCTCTACGCGCTCATCGCCGGTGATCGCCCCTTCCGAGCGACGACCGAAGAAGAGGCCAACCTTCTGGCGGTCATGCACCGGGTGGTCAACGATCCGATCCCCGACGCAACCGCGCACGGCGCCCCGGAGGCGATCGCCGCAGTCATCACCAAGGCGATGGCCAAACGCGCCGCCGACCGCCACCCGACCGCAGCCGATTTCTCCGACGAACTCGACCGGGCCCTGCGCGCTGAATCCACTGCGCCACTCCCGGTGGTGCCGCCCCAGTCGGCGTCACCGGACACGTACCAGATCCCTGCCGACGAACAACCCGCCGAACCGGCGGAGCCTGCGCCGCCGGTCGTGCCCGAAGGGCCACGCACCTCCCAGGTCGCCGAGCGGCGCCAACGCCGGCGTCGCGTGGTGCTCGCCGCGCTCGCCACCGTCGCGATCGCCGCCCTCGGTGTCGTTCTGATGAACCGCGCCGGCGACGGTGGTGGCGGCGAACTCGGCGCCGGGGGCACCACCACCACGATCGGACCCGACACCTCGACGACCGAGGCCACCAACACGGTCGACGAGGATCTCGCCGCCGGTGTCGACACGTCGACGACGACCGAATCGGTGGGCGAAGTCGATGCCGTGGTCTCACCGGCCACGACCGTGGCCGCGGCGGTCAACACCACCACGACCTCCGAGGTCGGTGTCGACGGCCAGTCGGACGAGGACGTCCAAGTCGTCGTCGCACCGACCACGTCGTCACCTCCGCCGACGACGGCTGCTCCGACGACGGCTGCGCCGACGACGACCGCGCCGACGACGACCGCGCCACCGACGACGGCGCCACCGACGACGGCTGCTCCCACGACGACGGCTGCTCCCACGACGACCGC
>JAHDHM010000179.1:5871-7243 GCA_020631315.1 Acidimicrobiales bacterium | reverse complement strand
CGGCGAGCTCAACAACGGCTGGAACCAGGCCACGGCGATGCTCATGTACGAGCGTGTCGCCATCGGCACCGCCGGTGCCGGCAAGATCAGCCAGCCCACCTTCAAGATGCTGAAGAAGGCGGCGGAGGAGGGTGGCCAGCTCGAGGATCCGAACGTCCGCCAGGACCTCATGAGGATCTACTCGATGGAGACCACCAAGGCCCTCGTCGGCCTCCGTACCCGGGCCGAGATGAAGGCCGGCCGTGCCCCTGGCCCCGGTGGTTCGCTCGGCAAGCTGTTCGGCTCGATCATCGCGTGGAAGACCCGCGAGATCCTGATGAACATGCGCGGCCCGGCCGCCCAGGCGTGGGACGGCGACGATCCCGCCGGCTACGAACTGGCGCGCTACACGCTGAACTCGTTCCAGAGCTCCATCGCCGGCGGCACCGACGAGATCCAGCGCAACATCATCGGCGACCGAGTCCTCGGCCTGCCGCGTGACATCTCGGTCGACAGGGGCGTCGCCTTCAAGGACCTGAAGGTCGGCACCCAGCGATGACCGTCTTCGACGTACGCACAGGGCCTGCGTGGCCCGGAAACGCAATGAGGAGCACGCAGCGATGACCGCACTCGAACCGACCCCGGCGATCGATGTCGCCGACGACGTCGACAACCCGATCCTCTCGACGTTCTGGGACCGCACGCAGCCTGAGGTGGAAGGCGCACTCACCGCGCTGCGTCAGCAGCCGCTCACGAAGTTCCCGGAGCGGCCGAACGAGATCGATCCCGACATCGACCCGTCGATGCTCTTGTTCGGCGAGGGTGCGTTCGTGGCGACGAAGCACGCGGACATCATCCACATGTCGCGGCATCCGGAGATCTGGAGCTCGGCGAGCGGCATCACGGTGACGGACACGCCGCCGGAGTTCAACGAGTTCTTCGGTTCGATGATCTCGATGGACGACCCGCGTCACGCCCGGCTCCGCAAGCTGGTGTCGGCCGGGTTCACCCCTCGGATGCTGGCGAAGCTCGAAGAGGGCGTCACCATCCAGGCCAAGGAGATCGTCGAGGACATCCGTGGCAAGGGCGAGGTCGACTTCGTCGTCGACGTCGCTGCGCGGCTGCCGCAGACCGAGCTCGACTACGTGTTCGACCAGTCGAACGTCATCCTCGGCATCAGTGACCCCGAGTACGCGCCGCCGGAAGGTGTCGACTTCATCACCGCACTGCTCACCGCCGGCGGCAACCTCGCCGAGCTGATGAAGAGCGTCGCCAAGTCCAAGGAGGGCGTGGAGTCCGACGACCTCACCTCGGTGCTCGTCAACGCCGAGATCGAGGGCGAGAAGCTGTCCGACGCCGACATCGCGAGCTTCTTCGTCCTGCTCGTCGTCGC
>JAHDHM010000179.1:0-5861 GCA_020631315.1 Acidimicrobiales bacterium | reverse complement strand
GACCTATCTCACGGACAACCCGGATCAGCGCGACCTGTGGCTGTCGGACTTCGAGAAGTACGCACCGACCGCGGTCGAGGAGATCGTGCGGCTGGCCAGCCCGGTGACCTACATGCGTCGCACGGCCTTGGTCGACACCGAACTCGCCGGCACGCCGATCGCCGCGGGGGAGAAGGTGTTGATGAACTACCTCGCCGCCAACCGCGACGAGGACGTGTTCACCGACCCGCACCGGTTCGACATCACCCGCAACCCGAACCCGCACATCGGCTTCGGCGGACCGGGCCCGCACTTCTGTCTCGGCGCCCACCTCGCTCGCCGCGAGATCACGGTCATGTTCCGTGAGCTGTTCGCGGTGCTGCCCGACATCCACGCCACGGCGCCGCCGGACACGCTCGCCGCGTCGTTCATCCACGGTGTCAAGCACCTCGACGCCGCATTCACCCCCGCCTGACGTTCACGCCGGCCGTACGCCGCCGTCGGCAGTCCGGCTCGAGTCGGGCATCTCGATGTCCAACAGGTGAACAGTTCCCCGGAACGCTGTCCGAACGCGCTCGTGGTGCCGATGGAGGAGCGTGTCGGTGGTTGGGACCACGAAGATCGGATCGCTTGCGGTACCTCGCCGTGTGCTCTCCGCCTCCATGCCCGGCGCGCATCTCGACGAGCACTTCCGGGCTCGTTCGGATCTGACCTCGATGGTCGTCGAGGGCCCACATGGTCCGGCGGCGATCAGCCGAC
Source organism: Acidimicrobiales bacterium (assembly GCA_020631315.1). Next base: position 5,123 of record JAHDHM010000179.1, on the reverse strand, counting down.
GCGACTTCTACGAGGCGATGACGGGTCGCTTGGGTTCCGGCTGGTCGCTGCACAGCAGCCGCTCGGTCGCGCAGCTCTTCGACGCATCGTTCTGGGAGCGGCATCATCCTCTCGACGCTGAGGCAGACGTCGTCGAACTCGGGCTCCAGCTGATCCGTGAGGGCGTCCAGGACGGCGCCGACGAGCTGCTGGTGCAGTTCCGCGAGGGTGTGGGCACGGTGTCGGCCATCGACGTGCTGCGTCACGTCGCCGCAGCGTTCGAGGTCCAGACAACCCTGCTCGGCCACAGCGAGCAGCGGCTGCACGCGCTCATCGAAGCGAATGCCGACGCGATCGTCGTGACCGACCGAACCGGCGGCATCCGTCTCGCGAGCCCGGCGTACGCCTCCCTGACCGGCTTGGCGTCGGCCGACGAGCACGGCGGGGAGTTCGTCCACCAACGGATCCATCCCGAGGACGCCGGCCCGTGGATCGGCCTGTTCGAGCGAGCGGTCGCCCACCACGGCGAGCAGCTCACCGCCGAGGTCCGATTCCGACGAGAGACCGGCGAGTGGCGGTGGGTCGCGGTCGCCGTCCGCTCTCTCCTCGACGACAGTTCCGTGAGCGGCGTCGTGCTCAACCTCCGCGACACCACCGAGGCCCGGAACCTGCGCGACGACCTCCGTCGCCGGGCCGAGACCGACCCGCTCACCGGGCTCCCGAACCGGGCCGCATTCATGCGCCGCGTCGGCGATCTGCTGACCGCGGCCAGGACGCCGACGACCGGCATCGTCTACCTCGACCTCGACCGCTTCAAGTCCGTGAACGACAGCCTCGGCCACCTCGCCGGCGACGCGGTGCTCGTCGAGGTCGCACGACGGCTGCGCACCAACCTGCGGCGCGGCGACCTCGCTGCGCGACTCGGCGGCGACGAGTTCGCGGTCGTCGTGTCGGCGACGACCAGCCAGGACGTGCACGCAGCCGCGACCCGACTGGAGGACGCACTTCGTCAGCCGATCGCCCTCGACGACGAGCTGGTGGTGGTGAACGCCAGCGTCGGCGTCGCGCTGCACGACACGTCGTCGCCGGCCACGGTCGAGGAGGTGCAGGCCGCCGTCGACGAGCTCGTCCGACACGCCGACATCAACATGTATTCGGCGAAACGCTCGCACCTGCGGGCGGGCAGGGACCAGCCGCATCACGACGCGGCGCAGGAACCCCTGGCGCAGTTGCTCGAGCAGGCGATCGAGACCGAGCAGCTGTGGATGGCCTACCAGCCGCAGTTCGACCTCCACACCGGCTGCGTCGTCGGCATCGAAGCGCTGTTGCGATGGACCCATCCCGAGCTGGGGGCCATCGGACCCGACCGCTTCGTGCCCGTGGCCGAGTCCCGAGGCCTGATGCCCGAGATCGGCCGGTTCGTGGCACGCACCGCGATGGCGACCGCTGCGGCCTGGGTCCATGACGGGCTCCTCGGGCCGACTGCGGCGATGAGCATCAACGCCTCGGCGACCGAGGTGACGGACGCCTCCTACCTCGACGGGATCCTGACCGCGATGGAGGAGACCGGGCTCCCGGCCCGCCACCTCGAGATCGAGCTGACCGAGACCACCATCGTCGACGACACCGTCCGCAGCCGACAGGTGTTGGACGAGCTGCGCAGCCAGGGGATCGCCATCGCCATCGACGACTTCGGCACCGGCTACGCCTCGCTGCTGTACCTGGCCGAGTTCGCCGTCGACACGATCAAGATCGACCGCAGCTTCGTCGACCGCTTGGGCACGCAGAACCGAGCGGCGACCATCGTGGAGGGCATCGTGAGCCTCGCTGCGTCACTCGATGCTCGCCTCGTGGCCGAGGGTGTCGAGAACGAGGCGCAGCTCGCGCACCTTCGCCGCCTCGGCATCACGAACTGCCAGGGCTATCACTTCGCTCGACCCGCCGACGCCGCCAGCACACGCCTGGTGCTCGCCGAGACCCGGCATCGGCACGGGCTGCCTCAGCCGAGCTCACGCTCGAGCAGCCACACGACCGACTCACGGTGGAGCGCTGCGAACTCTGACGGCTCGGTCGACCAGGCCAGCGTCTGAGCAGCCGTCCAGGTCAACGCCGCGGTCGCATCGAGTTCGAGCTCGTCCACCAGCCGGTCGAAGCGACGAGTCACCGCCGCATGAGAGTGGCCGAACTCGAAGGATCGCACGACTGGTGCGACCGCGAAGTCGATCGGGCCGACGACGGGTTTCGGGTCGATCGCCAGCCAGCCCCGTGCGGACTCGACGATGTTGTCGCCGTGCAGGTCCTGGTGGAGCAGCATCTTGGGCTCTCTGCGTGCCCGCGGCAGCTCACCGTCGAGCAACTCGAGTGTCTGCCGCAGCACCCACTGCGGGTACGGACGCCCGGCTCGCTCCCATCGATCCGTCAGCGTCGCCGCCCATCGCTCGCCGTCGGCGGTGACCTCCGAGAACGGTCGACTCGCGGGGACCGTGAGCACCTGCAGAAGCGCGACGACGACGTCGAGCGCCTCGTCCATGGGCAGCGAGGAGAGCGGCCGGCCGGGCTGCGCCCGTTCCAGCAAGAGGTCGCCCGTGGCCTCGTCGGCATCGAGCAGCCGGATCGCGCCGATGCCGTCCCAGCGACGCAAGGCCTCGGCTTCGTGCCGGCTCTCCTCGTGGGGGAACGGGACCTTCACCACGACGGGATGTCCGCCCGGAAGTTCGGCCGGTGCCGTCCACGACACGTGACAGCCGTCGAACGGCGCGCCGACGGTCAGGCCCCACCGGTCGACGGCCGCAGCCACGGTCGGTTCCAGGACCGACAGCCACTCGGCACCGCGTGAGTGCTCACGCAGATGGGCCAGGCCCGCGGGAACGACGAACACGGTTCGACGCTACGGCCTCGGTGGTCGGGGCGGGTACCGTCGCCGTCGTGATCGATCGGCTTCGTCTGCCCCTCTACGCACTCGCCGCCTGGAGCATCGCGGTCTGGGCATCGCGGATCCGCAATGTGCTCGCGGACGAGGACCTCACGACCACCGGTACGACATGGCGTGTGGCTGTCGCCCTGCTGTTCGTCGTCAGTGGGCTGCTGCTCGCCGTCTTCACCGCCCGCCACGATCACCGGCTGGGTGACGTGGGCTGGTTCCTGGCCGGCTTCACGGTGCTCTGGTGGTTGATCCGTGGCATCGGCATCCTGCTCGACTCGAACCACGACGCCTCGTTCAAGCTGGTGCACACGGTGTTGATGGTCGTGTCGATCGGCCTTGCCGCATGGGCGGCCGTCCACCTGCGGGCCACGGACCATGAACGAGCGGACGCCGTCGAGGTCTGACACGATCGTCGAACGCGAACCGCCCAACACAGCGAGGTGAGCGATGCCGGAGGCGTCGCGAGCCCGCTGCGACCAACACAGCGAGTCAAGATGCCGACGATTCATCCACGAGAGCTGCACGAGGCCGTCCGTGACGTGTGTGCCGGGCTCGGCTCCCCGCCACGGGAGCAGGCTCTGGTCGCCGACCAGCTCGTCGGTGCCAATCTCGCCGGCCACGATTCGCACGGCGTCGGCATGCTGCCCCTGTACGTCGACCGGGCGCAGCGTGGCCTGCTGCACGTCGGCGGCAACGCGACGGTCGCCTCGGACCTCGGCGCGGTGGTGGTCATGGACGGCAACGCCGCGTTCGGTCAGGTGACCGGTCACGACGCGACCGAGCTGGCGATTCGGCGATGCCGCGAGCACGGCATCGCCCTGGTCGGCCTGCGCGACAGCTTCCACATCGGCCGCATCGGCCACTGGGGCGAGATGGTCGCCGCAGCGGGCCTCGTCTCGATCCACTTCGTGAACGTCGCCGGGCACGTCTCGGTCGTCGCACCGTTCGGTGGGCGACAGGGCCGCTTCGGCACGAACCCGTACTGCGTGGCGATCCCGACCGACGATCCCGCATGCCCGTTCGTGCTCGACTTCGCGACGAGCCGCATCGCGCTCGGCAAGGCACGGGTCGCGATGAACGAAGGACGCACCGTCCCTCCTGGCACCGTGGTCGACGCGGACGGTCGGCTCACCGATGATCCGACGACGATGTTCGGTGAGCCGCTCGGCGCGCTCGTGGCCATGGGCGACCACAAGGGGAGTGGGCTCGCGATGGCCTGTGAGCTGCTCGGTGCCGCGCTCATCGGCGGCACCACGATGGTGCACGAGGGGCCGCTGGCACCCGAGCTCGACGACAGTGTCCTCAACTCGATGGTGACGATCGCGATCGACCCGGCCGGCCTCGGCATCGCCGACGCGTCGTTCTCCGACGTCGCCGCTGCGTTCCTCGACGGCATCCGCAGCACGCCGACCACGGCAGACGCGACGGAGGTGCTCACGCCCGGTGAGCCCGAGCGGCGCAGCCGGAGCGCCCGCAGCACGGGCATTCCCGTCGATGACGCCACCTGGGCCGAGCTCCGCCAGGCCGCCGACGCAGTGGGTCGGCGCTGGCCGGACTGAGGGCTTGTACACCGTTGCAGGTCACCGCACAAATCGGCTGTGACCTGCACTTTCGCGGTTGTGACGCCGATGTTGCGGTCCCGCGACTTTGTGCCGGGGTGTGTTTGACCCTCGCGAGGCCGGACCCTAAGGTGCCGCTGTCGCTGTGACGGCAGTCACGCGACGGGCACGAGGGGTTCGTGCCGGGGATCAACTCGAGGGGGACACGTTGGCGTCGGACGCTACGACCACGAACAGTGCACTCGGCAACGAGCCGCTGCTGGTCGTGAACGACCTCAAGACCCACTTCAGCACGCCACGGGGGCTCGTCCGAGCCGTCGACGGTGTGACCTTCACGCTCGACCGGGGCAAGACCCTCGGCGTGGTCGGCGAGTCCGGATCGGGCAAGACCGTGCTGTCTCGCACGATCATGAAGCTCAACCTCGGCTCCAACGTCATCACCGAGGGCTCCGTTCGCTACCAGGGCAAGGAGATGCTCGATCTGCGCCCGAAGCAGATGCGTGAGTACTGGGGTCGCGAGATCTCGATGGTCTTCCAGGACCCGATGACCTCCCTCAACCCGGTCGTACGCATCGGCCGCCAGGTCACCGAGCACCTGCGGCACCACCTCGACATGGACAAGGAAGCGGCCAACGACACGGCGCTCCAGCTCCTGAAAGCCG
>JAHDHM010000178.1 GCA_020631315.1 Acidimicrobiales bacterium | reverse complement strand
AGTGCAACGACCTCGTCGACGCCGAGCCCGAGAAGCTCGAGGAGCTGAAGGCCCTGTGGTGGTCCGAGGCCGAACGCCACGGCGCACTCCCCCTCGACGACCGCACGATCCAGCTGTTCGGTGCCAGGTTCCGCGAGCACTCACCGCATCCCGCCGATCGTCGTTACGTCTATCGCCCGCCGATGTCACCGATCCCGGGCCAGGCGTCGGCTGCGATCGGTGGCCGCACCTGGACGCTGACCGCGACCGTCGACCACGCCGACGGCGACGAGGGGGTCCTGTTCGCCACCGGCTCGATGAACTCCGGCATCAGCGTGTTCGTCCAGGACGGCAAGTTGGTCGTCGACTACAACGCGTTCGACGAGCACGAGATCGTCGAGTCGTCGATCCCCGTACCCGCCGGCCGGACCGAGCTCGTCGCCCACTTCGAGCGCAAGGGTCGCGATGGCGCCGTCCACCTGCGCGTCAGCGGTGAGGATGCGGGCAGCATCGACCTGCCGCTCTACATGCGGATGATCTCGTCGTCGTCGACCTCGATCGGCGAGGACCACGGCTCGCCGGTCTCGCAGCGCTACGCCGCGCCGTATCGCTACAGCGGCACGCTCGACGAGGTCGTCATCGAGCTCGCCGCGGCCCGGCGCCCGGCCGATGCACAGGAAGCCGAAGCCCGCGCCGAGATGTCCCGCCAGTAGACGCCCAACCAGCACGAGAACGAGGAGCACGAGATGGTCAGCTACGGACAGATCGACCACGTGTACGGCATGAAGCTCGCCACCACGCCCGCCGAGGACGACGGCCCGGTGTGGATGATCAACCTCATGAAGTACAAGGAGAAGGCCGAGTACGCCGACGGTCGGGAGACCGAGCTCAGCGGCATCGAGGCCGACGACGCCTACACACCGATCGGCCCACTCGCAGCCGTCGGCGCCGAGATGGTGTTCGTAGCGACCGTCGAAGACCAGTTCCTCGGTGACGAGCCGAAGTGGGATCGCGTGGCCATCGTGAAGTACCCGACCCGTCGTTCGTTCATCGAGATGCAGCAGCGGGACGACTTCAAGAAGCAGCACGAGCACAAGGAAGCCGGCATGCAGCAGACCATCGTCATGGGTGGCCTGCCGCTCATGGACGCGATGGAGCCGCTCCGCCCGTGGTCCGAGGTCCCGAAGCCGCCGACCGACGAGGACGGCGCCTACACCGTCATCCACGTCATCCGCTTCCACGACGAGAACGGTGCAGAGGCCACGCCTGAGCAGATGGCCAGCTACCAGGACGGCGCCAGCAAGACCGCGACCGAGAACGGTGCTCGGGTCGACGGCTGGTTCGGGGTCGAGGGCACGATCCTCGGTGACGGCCGCACCTGGCATCAGGTGCGCTTCAACACCTTCCCGAGCAAGGCCGCCTTCATGGACGTGGTGATGGACCCCGAGCGCCTCGAGGCCCAGAAGGCCCATCGCGAGGTCGCGATCGCCGACACCTACACCCTCGGCACACGGGCCACGATCAACCACATGGCCGTGGCCTCCGACTGATCTGGCGTACCGTCGACGGGATGGGCGGCGCCCTCGTCTTCATCCTCTTCGGAGCGATCTTCATCACCGTCGTGGTGCTGTCGCTGCAGCGCCACCAACAAGCGACCGCTGCGTGGGCTGGCGCCGCAGATCGTCTCGGGCTGGAGCACCGGCCCGGCGGCATGTTCTCGAAGCACGAGCTGCACGGGCACCTCGACGGCCTGCCGGTGACGGTGTGGACGTTCACCCGCGGCTCGGGCGACAATCGAGAGACGTGGACGGGCTTCAACGTCACCCACCCTCCGCTCGGTCCGCCCGTGACTCTGACCCGAGACAGCTCGGTGGCCTCGTTCTTCCGTCGGTTCGTCGGTGGCACCGACGCGACGCTCGGCGATCCCGAGTTCGACGAGACACTGAAGATCGACTCAGACCACCCCGAGCAGCTCGCGGCGTTCCTGACCCCGACCCGGCGTGCGGCGATCCTGACCCTCTTCGAGACCTGGCACGACGCGAAGATCACCCACCGCGACATCACCGTGTCCACCAAGGGTCGTTGTCGGGACGAGATGCAGATCGTGCGGACGCTGCGACGCATCGTCGACACGGCCACCGTGTTGGCGTCGCCCGAGCGGGTCGAGAAAGCGCTCGAGACCCAGCAGGCCGGTGACCTGGCCGCAGCCACTGCGCAACTCCACGAGATCGTCGAAGAGCGGCCGAACACGTTCGTCCAGCTACTGGAAGCCGAGAACGCGACCGCCATCGACCACGAGCTCGCGACGCCGGTGCTGGCCGACCTCGCCGGCCAGCTCCTCGGAGACCCACTCGTGGACGAGTGGTCGAACGTCGCCGCCGCTCCGGTCCCGCCGCCGGTCGAGACGTCGGACGAGGACGACGAACTCGGCGCCGACCAGCTGCAACACGTCATGGACGAGCTGTTCGGGTCGGACCGTCGCGGCTCGGAGATCGAGCGGCACTTCGAGACCCACTTCCTCGGCCGACACGTTCGCTGGACCGGCGAGGTCGAGAGCGTCCGTCCCTACCGGGTCGACGCGGACTTCGGCGCCACTCCGGGCACCAAGGTCGGCGTGACCCTCGGCGAGACCACTCCGACACGTTTCGGCGCCAACCGGGTGGACGGCGTCGTGTCGCTGGCGGAGGGGGTGGAGCCCGATCGGCGCGACGTCATCACGTTCACGGGCGAGCTCGCGAAGATCGATCGATTCACCCGCAAGATCTACGTCCGCGACGCCGAACTGATCTGAGCCGATCCCGCTCAGTGAGCGCGCCAGTCATCCGCCGGCACCGTGCGGTCCATGACGAGCATCGTGAGTGCGGCGCCCAGGACGAACACTCCGATGGAGGCGGCGAAGCCGAAGACCGTGCCGCCGGCGAGACCGGTCGCGACGCCCGCCATGACCGAACCGACGAGCAGCCGCATCGCCGCGGTGACCGAGCTGGCGGTGCCGGCCATGTCACCCATCGGGATCATGCCGGCGGCGCCGAGGCTCGGCATCAGCATCATGAACGTGGCGAAGGTGAGCGCCAGTACGAGGTGGAAGAGCACGAAGCCGGGCCGTTGGCCTGACGCCAGCACCACGAGCACCAGGGCGCCGAGGGTCATCATGATCGCCTGACGGCGAATGGCGATGCGCATGCCGACGCGACTCACGATCGAACCGTTGAGCAGCGAGGCGGCACCCATCACGACAGCGACAGCGCCGAAGACGAACGGGAACTGGTCGCCTCGGTCGTAGACCTCGCTGATGATCAGCTCCGACGTCGTCAGGTAGGTCGTCATGACCGCCTGGAGGAAGACGCTGGCCAGCATCGTCAGCGCGGTCAGGCGAGTCGTCATGACTCGGCGGACGCCGGTCGGGAACGACCTGAACTCGAGCGAGCGGCGAGCCGCCGGGTCCAGCGTCTCGTGCAGACGGCGCGACCAGACGGCGACGATGCCGGTGAAGGCCATGCACGTCCAGAAGATGCCCTGCGCCATCGTCGCCATGGCGAGGGACACGAAGAAGAGCAGCTCTCGCCGCCCCATGATCTGGTCGGGATGACGGGTCGAGTCGTCGCCGGTGTCCGAGGTGGTCGTACCGACGGTCACAGGGCCGGCCAGACCGGCGGACAACCCTCCGCGAAGGCTGCCCGAGCCTCGGCGATGTCGCCGGTGCCGCTGAGCATGATCTGCGTCCGGTTCTCGAGATCGATGGCGTGACGCAACGACGGTGCATCGACCGTCTGCCACATCGTCTCCTTCGTCATCCACACGCCGAACGGCGAGTTCGCGGCGATGAGCTTGGCCGTCTCGATCGCCCGCTCGACCACCCGACCGTCTTCCGCGACGTCGGTGACGAGGCCGATGTCTGCGGCTTCGTCCGCGCCGAAGATCCGGCCGGTGAGCAGCAGCTCGGCCGAACGACCGGCGCCGACGATGCGGGGCAGGAAGTAGCTGGTGCCCATGTCGCAGTTCGAGACGCCGATCTTGATGAACACGGCGCCGAAGGTGGCCGACGTGCTGGCGACGCGGATGTCGCACGCCAGCGCCATGGCCAGACCGCCACCGACACACGGTCCGTTGACGGCAGCGATCCACGGGGTGCGCGCCCGGTGGATGTGCTCGTTGAGCGTGGCGATCTGGTCCTGACCCATGAACCCACGGGCGACCGGCCGGACATGCTCGGCGGCGGGAGCCGGCTCGCTCTCGAACAGATCGAGCCCCGCGCAGAAGCCTCGTCCCGCGCCGGTCAAGACCGCGACGCGCACCGAGTGGTCGGCGTCGAGGGCGGCGACGACCGTCTCCATCTCGGCGATGAGCGTCGGTGTGATGGCGTTGAGCCGATCGGGACGGTCGAGGGTGACGAGGGCGATCTCGTCGGTCGCCATCTCGACCCGAACCGTCATGAGGTCGTCGAACTGGGCCAGGTCCATCGGTGCAGTGTCGCACCCGATGGGCAGAACAGCCGAACGGCCGAACAGCCCACGGATCGTGCCTCGGCAGACTCGGCTTCGATCAGATGTGATGGCATGGCGTCCATGCAGCCTGAGCGACCCGTCGTGGACGATCTCGATGCCGTGGACGGCGACACGTTCGGCCGGTCGCTGCGCGGGTTCGGCGTGAACCTCTTGGTCGGCGACGTGCTGGCGACGGTGCGTTTCCTCGTCGACGTGTTCGACATGACGGCGCATCAGCCGACGGCCGACTTCGCCATCCTGCGTTATGGCGAGGACGTGTTGCAGCTGCACGCCGACGGCACGTACCACTCGAACCCACTGCCGACGCTGTTGTCGCCGGAGCACGCCCGCGGCGCGGGCGCGGAGCTGCGGATCTACGAGACCGATCCCGACGAGTCGGTGCGTCGTGCCGAAGCGCACGACCATCCGTGCGTGATCCTGCAGCCGCCGACCGACAAGCCGCACGGCCTGCGTGAGGCCTACATCCTCGACCAGGACGGCTACGCCTGGGTGCCCTCCCAGCCGAAGAGCTGAACCAGCACAGCTCTCGCGTGCGATCCTCGAGAGATGGGCATGGGGGCACCGAAAGAAGACCGTCGCGACAGGTTCGTCCTGCATCGCACGCCAGGCGACGACATGACGTGGCAGATCGGCGACGTGACCGTCACCCGGGTCGAAGAGCACGTCATGGAGCTACCGACCCGGTACCTGGTGCCCGGGCTCACCGCCGATCTGGTCGAGGCAGCTGGGGACTGGGCAGCGCCACACTTCACCGCCGACCGCGAGTCGATGATGCTCTCGATCCACGCCTTCGTCGTGCAGTCGGGTGATCGGACGATCGTCGTCGACACGTGCATCGGTGATCCCGGCCAGTCACTGCCGGGTGACCCCGAGTTCATCGACCGGCTCGATGCCGCGATCGATGGAGGGCTCGATGCGGTCGACGTCGTCCTGTGCACGCACCTGCACTTCGATCACGTCGGGCTGAACACCCGCGAGGTCGACGGCGAGTGGGTGCCGACGTTCCCGAACGCCCGCTACCTGGTGTCCGCGGTCGAACTGGAACACACACGAGTCGACGACGGAACGCGCGTGTGGAACACGAGCATCGCCCCGCTCGAGCACGCCGGACTGCTGAGCGGTGTCGAGATGGATCACGTGATCGACGACGCCGTCCGGCTCGTGCCGACGCCGGGTCACACGCCCGGCCACGTGTGCGTGCGGATTGACTCCGGAGGCGACACGGCGATCATCACCGGCGACATGAGCCACAGCCCGCTTCAGTTCGCGCATCCGGGCTGCTCCGCCGCACCTGCCGACGACGACGAGCCGGCTGCCATCGCGACCCGCCTCGCCTTCATCGCCGAGCACCTCGACACCGACACGCTCCTGCTCGGCACCCACTTCGCCCCGCCCACCTCGGGCCACTTGGTCAGTGGGCCGGCGGGCACGGAGTTTCGATAGAGCGTCCGACTCGGCGACGGCGCTTCGAGCGTCCTGGTTTGTACGGTTCAGTGTCCCACCCCCTTGGAAGAATGGGTCCATGCAGGTGGGGGAACCGAACGGGCAGAACGGACCGGCACAGCCGCTCGAGCCGTTGGTGGCGTTGAAGGAACTGGGCGTCGCGGTCCAGGCCGTGGTGGATGCCGGGGTGTCGCCGTTCGATGGGGCCGAGTGTGTCGAGATGCTCGACGAGCTCGAAGTCCACGTCCGCCGCCTCCAGGCCATGCAGGTCGAACTGTTCGACGAGATCGATCAACGGAACCTGTTCACCCACCTCGGACTGTTCTCCGCGAAAGCGATGGTGCAGCACCGCACCCGAGCGTCGGGATCAGAGGTGTCCGGCCGGCGCGGTGTGGCCCGCATGCTCCGCCACCTTCCCGCAATTCGCGAGGCCGCCCGAGAGGGGCTCGTGTCGACCTGCAACCTCCGACGGCTCTCCCGAGCATTCGCCAACGAACGAGTCCGCGACCAGCTGATCGACTCGGAGATCGTCATGCTGCGCATGGCAGCCAAGAAGCCCCACCGTGAGTTCGATGCCTGGTTGACCGCCTGGGTCCGCCACGCGGATGAAGACGGCGCACGACAAGCCAACGACCGCCGCCACGAACAACGCAACGCCAAACTCCTCGGCAACGACCAGTTGGGCTGGGACCTCAACGCCTGGTGCGCCTCCATGCAAGGCACCCGCATGCGCGCAGTCTTCGACCGCTACATCGACATCGAGTTCCAGACCGACTGGGCCGCCGCCGTCGCCGAACACGGTGACGGCAACGTCACCATCGACGCACTCGCTCGAACCGATGCGCAACGACGCATGGACGCCCTGGCCGCCATCTTCGAACGCGCAGCAGTGTTGCCGTCACCGGACGGTGATCCACATGGCGGGGTGCAGGTCGTCTTGAACCTCGTCATGGACCAGACCACGTTCGAACGACAGCTCGCACTCCTCGCCGGTACCGAGGTCGAACCTGACGACCCGAACAGAGAAGACCGGCGTGCACACACCATCGACGGCACCCCGGTCGACCCCACCGAAGCCGTCCTCGCCGGCTTGCTGGGACACATCCGACGCGCCGTCATCGACGACCACGGCGTCGTCACCGACCTCGGACGCCTCCACCGACTCTTCCGCAACGGCGCCGCCCTCGCCGTCCGCCTCGAACGCACCACCTGCTACTGGCCCGGCTGCAACACCCCCATCAGCCAATGCCAGATCGACCACATCAACCCATGGACACCACGACCAAACGGCACCGGAGGCGGACCAACCAACCCCCACAACGGCGCC
>JAHDHM010000177.1:2470-7269 GCA_020631315.1 Acidimicrobiales bacterium | reverse complement strand
ACGTTGTCGATGCGCTTGCGATGCACGTTCGGTAGTCGTTCAGCATCCAGTCCTGCGTGAGGCCTGCGCCGCCGGTGCCGGCCGTCGACCATGCGTCCTGCCAGAACGTGCGGCCGCCGTCCAGGTCGGTGAACCCGCGGAGGTAGCGGATCTCGTCGCTGTCGGGTTCGGCGTTGAAGTCGCCACACAGGATCGCCGGCATGGTCGTGCGCGGTCGACTGAAGTCGAGTGCGTCCACCTCGCCTCGCAGCCCTTTCACCCAGCGATCGATCTGGACCACCTGACGCCGACGATGATGCCCATCGGTCGGAGCGGCCGAGAGATGCGTCGAGACCAGGTCGAGCCCCGCCGTCCGAACTCGAAAGGCCTCCCACGGAAACGCCGACGCGAAGCCGTCACCGTCCGTGTCGAGGCGGAGCAGGTCGGAGGTGTCGATCGGCCATCGGGACATGACCGCCGAGCCGAACGAGATCGGCCCGGGACCGCCAGCGCCACCGAACATCGACGCGTCGAGCTCGTGGAGTCCCGACTCGACGAACCACCGGCCCTCGGCCGAGCCCGCCAGCCACTGCGCGGTGTTCGGGCGGTCGGGTCGCTCGCACACCTCCTGGAGACACACCACGTCGGGCGCCAGGAGGTCGATCCACGAGACGATCTCGTGCCGGCGTTGCTCCCAGTGCGGCTCGAGCAGCGAGCCGATGTTGAGCGTCATCACCTTCAGGGTCGAGACCATGCGGGCACCGTAGTGGCGGCCCTCGGCCCCGTGACGGCGATACGGTCGCCCGATGCGACGGGTGCTGTTCTGGGATCTCGACCACATGCTGTTCGACACCGATGCGTCGCAGGCCGCGGCGATCGACGCCGTCCTCGGACATCGGACGGGTGCGGACCCCGCCATCGACCTGGGCACACGCTTCGCCGAGATCAACGAGGCACTCTGGCGGCGCGTCGAGAGCGAGGGCCTGTCCCCCAACATCGTGAAGACGGCCCGCTTCGAACAACTCGTCGCCGAGACCGGTGTCGATGCGGATCCGTCCGAGCTGGCGCTCGAGTACGCCGACGCGCTCGGCCGATGCGGCGAGCCCTATCCGGGTGCCGAGGCCGCGCTCGATGCAGGTCGCTCGAACGCTGACGCCATGGGCCTCATCACGAACGGCATCGGCGACATCCAGCGTGCCCGCATCGCCCGCACCGGGCTGGAGCGCTGGTTCGACGGCATCACCATCTCCGGCGAGGTGGGTACCACGAAGCCGAACGTCGAGATCTTCGATCTGGCCCGGGCTGCCGTCGGTGTCGATGCCGCGACGCAGGCCGACGAGACGATGATCGGCGACAGCCTCGCCTCCGACATCCGGGGCGGCCTGAACGCCGGCATGCGCGTCATCTGGTTCGACCGCTTCGACCGTGGCTGGCCGACCGATGACGACTGGACGTCCCGGCTCGCCGCTCACGACGGCCGCACCGAGCGCATCACCTCGCTCGACGAGCTCCCTGCCCTGTTGCGCTCGTTCTGAGCCGATCTGAAGGCGTGCATCGCGCGCCCTGTGCATCTGAAGGCGGCAATCGCGCACTACGCGCGACATCGGCCTTCAGATCGGAACCGGGGCCAGACGCGAGTTTGCCCGGACCGGTGGGAGGGAGGGAGCACCGGCCCGGGCAACTAGCGTCCGCCTCGGCCTGCGGGCGGCGACGTGGTGGGACGTCTTGGCCGAGACGGACTGACCTTGGTGGCCCCGAGACCCTGTTCCCAGGGCCACCAGATCTCGTTCTGTTGTGGTGATGGACTGGAAACCACGACCCCTGGGCCCGGCTTCCAACTGTCTTGTCGTTCACTCTTCGTTCACGACCTGCTGCGCGGATGCATCTCCGAGGAGATTTCTGCCCTCGGCAGAACCGCGCCTCGGACGCTGCGACGGTTCGCACACTGGCGCCATGCACGCACCACCGCTCATGACCGGACCGACGGCCGACCGACTCCACGAACGCCGCATCCTGTGGCTCGGCGAGGAGGTCTCCGACGAGAGCGCCAACCGCCTCGTCGTCCAGATGCTCCAGCTGTCCATGGACGACCCGGACAGCGACATCTGTCTCCTGATCAACTCTCCTGGCGGTTCGGTGATGGCGGGTCTCGCCATCTACGACGTCATGCAGCTGATCCCGAACGACGTCGCCACCGTCGCGGTCGGCTTCGCAGCGAGCATGGGGCAGGTCGTGCTGTGTGCCGGTACGCCGGGGAAGCGCTTCGTGCTGCCCAACGCGCAGATCGTGATGCACGAAGGTTCGGCAGGACTCGGTGGCAGCGCCGCTGACGTCGCCATCCAGGCGGCGAACCTGGAGGCCACCCTCGACCGGCTGCGCTCCATCATCGCTCGCCACACAGGCCAGTCGATGGAGACGATCGTCCGCGACGTCGGCCGCGACTGGTGGTTCAGCGCCGAGGAAGCGGTCGAGTACGGCTTCGCCGACCGGCTCGTGACCGACCTGGCCGACGTCATCCCTGCTCGCACGACCCGTCGGATCGGTTACTGATGTCGAGCTACACGATTCCCACCGTCGTCGAGTCCACCGCCCGCGGGGAGCGGGTGTCCGACATCTACAGCCGACTGCTGTCGGAGCGCATCGTCTTCATCGGGACACCGATCGACGACGGGGTCGCCAACGTCGTGGTGGCCCAGCTCCTGCACCTCGCCGCCCAGAACCCCGACCAGGACATCCAGCTCTACGTCAACTCGCCGGGCGGTTCGTTCAGCGCCATGATGGCCGTCTACGACACGATGCAGTTCGTGGCCGCCGACGTGGCGACGTTGTGCGTCGGGCAGGCTGCGTCGACGGCAGCCGTGCTGGTGGCTGCAGGAGCTCCCGGCAAACGCGCCGCCCTGCCACACGCACGAATCCTGCTCACACAGCCGGCGACCGAAGCCAGCCGAGGCTCACTCAGCGACCTGGCGCTCGAAGCCGCAGAGCTGGAGACGATCCGACGTGAAGCGGAGGCCATCCTGGCGCATCACCTCGGCTCCACAACCGAGCAGGTGCGCGCCGACACGGACCGGGCGCTGATCCTTCGGGCCGACGCCGCCGTCGACTACGGCGTGATCGATCGAGTGATGCGCTCAGGCGGCGAGCAGCCGGACCTGCAGGCGCCGCTGCGCCCAGACTCCTGAGGCCAGCCCGCCCGCGAGCATCTGAGCGTCGAGCGTGCTGCCCGTGGCTCGGAGCTTGTCGGCGGCGCGTTCCAGCACGTCGGGCACCGGCACCTCGAGCCCACGGCAGACGGAGGCGAGCAGTTCGGAGCTGATGTCCTTGCGGCCCCGCTCGACCTCCGACAGGTACTGCAGCGACACCCAGGCGGCCTCGGCAACGTCGGCGAGCGTGCGGTCCTGGTCCTGCCGTTCCTCGCGCAGCACCTCGCCGATCGCTTCCTTCACGCCGGCAGGAGCCTCGGCCTGAGATGCGCTGCTCCGGTCGGCGTCGTCGTGGTCACGCTGCTGAGTCGCCATGTGTGCAAGGTACCGGCGACCCCGACAGTTCACCCGTCGGTCACCTTGATCCGCGAGAGTGAGCATTCGTGAGCGACGTGCGCATCGGCATCAACGGGTTCGGACGGATGGGCCGCCTGGTCACCCGGGTCTTCGACGACATGGACGGCCTCGACGTCGTGCACGTGAACGAGGTGAAGGGCACCGCAGAGACCGCAGCCCATCTGCTCGAGTTCGACACGGTCCACGGCCGGTGGAACGGCGAGGTCTCGTTCGACGGTGACACGCTGCGCATCAGCGGCAACGACGTCGTGTTCACGAGCGAGCCGACGCCCGAGACGATCGACTGGTCGTCGAGCGATGTCGACATCGTGCTCGACTGCAGCGGGAAGTTCCGCACCGTGGACGGGCTGGCACCGCATCTCACCGGCTCGCCAGAGCGCGTGGTGGTCGCGGCTCCGGTGAAGGACGAGCGCGTGCTGAACGTCGTGATGGGCTGCAACGACGAGTTGTACGACCCGGCCGTGCACTCGATCGTCACCGCTGCCTCGTGCACCACCAACTGTCTGGCACCGGTCGTGAAGGTCATCCACGAGGGCCTCGGCATCGAGCGGGGCGTGATCACGACGATCCACGACGTCACCAACACCCAGGTGATCGTCGACCTGCCCCACAAGGACCTCCGTCGAGCCCGATCGGCGCTGAACTCGTTGATCCCGACCTCCACCGGCTCGGCGACGGCGATCACGATGATCTACCCGGAGCTGACCGGGAAGCTCGACGGCCTCGCCGTGCGGGTGCCGCTGCTCAACGCGTCACTGACCGACTGCGTGTTCGACGTCGGGCGCGAGGTCACGGCCGACGAGGTCAACGCGTTGTTGAAGGCGGCTGCCGACGGGCCGCTGGCCGGCATCCTCGGCTACGAGGAACGTCCCCTCGTCAGCGCCGACTACGTGAACGATCCTCGCTCCGGCATCGTCGACGCACTGTCGACGAACGTCATCGACGGCACGATGGTCAAGGTGCTCGCCTGGTACGACAACGAGTGGGGCTACGTGAACCGCATGGCCGAGCTCACGGCGAGGGTGGCGGCGTCCCAGTGACCGCGGTCGTTTCAGGAAGAGCGAAGTTGTGACCGACACGGCCGCCGCCACGAGTCCTGGGTCGTTCGACCTGCGGAGCTACGTCGTCGTCACGGGCGCCTACTGGGTGTTCACGATCACCGACGGTGCGCTGCGGATGCTCGTACTGCTGCACTTCCACGAGCTCGGCTACAGCCCGGTCACGCTCGGCTTCCTGTTCCTGCTGTACGAGTTCATGGGG
>JAHDHM010000177.1:0-2460 GCA_020631315.1 Acidimicrobiales bacterium | reverse complement strand
GGCTGGCTGGGCTCACGCTTCGGTCTGAACAGGACGCTGTGTGCCGGCCTGACGGTCCAGTTCGTCGCGCTCGTGGCGCTCACGTTCGAGAGCCCGTCGTGGGCCGAGTGGGCGTCGGTCGCGTTCGTGATGGGTACGCAGGCGCTGTCGGGCGTCGCGAAGGACCTCACGAAGATGAGCTCCAAGAGCGCGGTGAAGTTGGTCGCCGGCGGCGCCACCGAGGCCGAGCACCAGTCGAACCTGTTCCGGTGGGTGGCGATCCTGACCGGCTCCAAGAACGCGCTGAAGGGTGTCGGCTTCTTCGTCGGCGCTGCGCTGCTCGCCTGGCTCGGCTTCGACGGCGCGCTGTGGGTGATGGCCGTCGCCATCCTCGCTGCGTTGGTGCTGTCGCTGACGATGCTGCGTGTCGACATCGGCAAGTCGGGCAAGCCCAAGCCGCTGCCCCGGCTGCGTTCGGACTCTGCGGCGATCAACCGGCTGTCGCTGGCCCGGATGTTCCTGTTCGGCAGCCGCGACATCTGGTTCGTGGTGGCACTACCGATCTTCCTGGACGAGGAGCTGGGGTGGTCGTTCTACGCGACCGGCGGCTTCCTGGCCGCGTGGATCATCGGCTACGGCATCGTGCAGGGCTCCGCGCCGAAGCTGGTGGCGCTCAACGCCGACGAGGTGAGCGCGGCTCGCACCTGGGCGTTGGTGCTCGGTCTGGTCGCCGCCGTCATCGCGACGATGCTCGCCGCCGACGTGGCCCGTACCGTCGCTGTTGTCGGTGGACTGATCGTGTTCGGCGTCGTGTTCGCGGTGAACAGCTCCGTGCACAGCTACCTGATCCTCGCCTACACGAACGCCGACGACGTGGCCATGGACGTCGGCTTCTACTACTCGGCCAACGCTGCGGGGCGTCTGCTCGGGACGCTGTTGTCCGGCGTGGTGTATCTGGCCGGCGGACTGACCGCAGCGCTGTGGACGGCAACGGCGTTCATCGCCATCACCTGGCTGCTGTCGCTGCGACTCCATCGGGTGGGCGACTCCGCACTGACCAGCTGAGCCGAGCAACCGATCAGCGGTCGCAGCCGAAGAAACCTTGTTCGACATCCTGAACCGGTGAGACCGATCGAACGATCAGGGAGGAGGTCCCCGGGTCGCACGTCACCGCGACGGTGCATCCGCCTGGGGCGCACGCCGCGCCACCTGCCTCGTACATGAATCCATCGTTCGAGACCGAGCCCGCCCCCGGCAGGGGCGAGCACATCTGGTCGTAGAGCCAGGCGTATCGGGCGGTGTTCCCGCCGTTGGCGACGATCCGTTCGAGCACCCCATCGCCGTCGGCGTCGAACCAACCGATCACCTCCAGGCCGGGACACTGCGTGTCCACGACCATCGTCACGTCCGGCGCACTCCCGGACATGCCCCCACGGTGCCACACGCTGCGTTCGACGCAGCCGCACCCAACCCCATCTTGTGCCAGTCGGACTCGCAATTGTTTTGGTGGGGTACTACCTTGCCGGGTGATGGGGGAACGCACGATCGCAGGTGCTCTGTCGCGACACCACGGCACAGCCGCGAGAGCGACACCACGGTGCCGTGCGTTGCTCCCCGACGTCGTCGCCAGCCGGGAGAACCGATGAACTCGCCAGATCCGACCGACACCGCTTCGCAGTTCCCGATCCAGCCGGACTTCGGCGGGGTGATCGGCCGAACGCTGGCCGACTCGGTGCCCGAGTTCGCTCCCGACATCCACCCGGGTGACGGCTCCCCCAACGTCGTCGTCGTGCTCCTCGACGACACCGGCTTCGCCCAGTTCGGCTGCTACGGCTCGTCGATCTCGACCCCGAACGTCGACGCGCTCGCCGCCAACGGGCTGCAGTACACGAACTATCACGTCACCCCGCTGTGTTCGCCGACTCGGGCCGCCCTGCTCACCGGCCGCGCTCCCCACGCGGTCGGCATGCGTGGCGTGTCGAACTTCAACACCGGCTTCCCGAACATGCGCGGCCACATCTCGCACCACACGGCGACGATGGCCGAGGTGCTCGGCGATGCCGGCTACGCCACGTTCGCCGTCGGCAAGTGGCACCTGGCGCCGATGGAGCAGTGCTCGGCCGCCGGCCCGTACGACCAGTGGCCGCTCGGCCGGGGCTTCGACCGGTTCTACGGCTTCCTCGAGGGCGAGACCGACCAGTTCCATCCGGAGCTCGTGGTCGACAACCACACGATCGACCAGCCGGCGCAGCCCGAGGACGGCTACCACGTGTCCGAGGACCTCGTGGACCAGTCCCTGAAGATGATCGCCGACAGCCGCGGCGTCCGGCCCGATCGGCCGTTCTTCCTGTACCTGGCCTTCGGTGCCACGCACGCCCCGCACCAGGCGCCCGACGAGTACCTGCAGAAGTACCGGGGCGCCTTCGACGACGGTTGGGATGTCGCCCGTGAGGAGTGGTTCGCCCGTCAGGTCGAGCGCGG
>JAHDHM010000176.1 GCA_020631315.1 Acidimicrobiales bacterium | reverse complement strand
GTTGTTTTGAGGGCGGTTGCCACAGAGGATTTCATGACGGCCGACTGGGCTCGCATCCCCCACGAGGTGCTGGCCGACATCTCGAGCCGGGTCATCAACGAGGTGGACGGCGTCAACCGGGTGGTCTACGACATCACATCGAAGCCGCCGGGCACCATCGAGTGGGAGTGAGCTCCCCCTCGCCTCGAGAGTGGAGAACACCATGACCGCACTGCCGACCGGGTTCCGTGCCCTCACCGGCAACATCGGTATCGCCGACGACGCACCCGATGCTCTGGTGCTCGCTGCAGACGAGCTCGTGCCGACGTCCGGTCTGTACACGAAGTCCCGGTTCGCCGGGCCGAGCGTCGTCATCTCCCGCGAGCACGGGGCCGGGCTGGCCGCCCGGGCGATCGTGGTCGTCGCTCGCAACGCGAACGTGGCGACCGGCCCGGAGGGCCATGCGAACTCGCTGGAGCTGACGCAGCGCGCCGCAGAGCTCGTGGGTTGCGCGCAGGACGAGGTGCTCGTCGCCTCGACCGGTGTGATCGGGCGCCTGCTGCCCATGGAACGGGTCCGCGACTGGTTCGCAGCACAGGACTGGGCTGGGGCTGACGCCTCGGCGGTCGATGCCGCGACGGCGATCATGACGACCGACACGACGCCCAAGGTCGCCACCGCCACCGCCGGAGCGGCGACGGTGACCGGCATCGCGAAGGGCGTCGGGATGATCGAGCCGGACATGGCCACGATGATCTCGATCGTCACCACCGACGCCGCCGTCGATCCCGAGGATCTCGACGCCATGTGGCGCCGTGTCGTGAACGTGACCTTCAACGCCGTCAGCGTCGACACGGACACGTCCACCAGTGACACGGCGATCCTCATGGCGTCGGGCGCAGCAGGTGCCGTCGACGCAGGTCAGCTGGAAGCTGCGCTGCACGAGGTCGCACTGTCGCTCACCAAGCTGATCGCCAGCGACGGTGAAGGCGCCGAGACACTCGTCGAGGTCCGCGTCGATGGCGCTCGGGACGACGCGCAGGCGCGAAAGGTCGCGAAGTCGATCGTGAACTCGCCGCTCGTGAAGACCGCGATTCACGGCGCCGACCCCAACTGGGGTCGTGTCGCGATGGCCATCGGCAAGTGCTCCGACGAGACGGACATCGAGCCGGCGAACACCGTCATACGTTTCGGTGAATCCGAGGTCTACCCGACGCTTGCCGACGACGAGGGGCTGGCACAGTTGTCGGAGTACCTGAAGGGCGACGAGGTGTTGATCCACGTCTCCCTCGGGATCGCCGACGGGACGTTCACCGCCTACGGCTGTGATCTGACCGACGGGTACGTACGACTCAACGCGGACTACACCACATGACGACTGCCGTTCGGCCTCGCCCTCGCCTCCGGGGCGTCTCCCATCGGGCCGCCTTCATCTCGGCCCTCACCCTCGCTCCGATCATGATCGTGTCGGCTCCGCGCGTCGCGCCTCGCTTCGTCATCGCGGTCTATGCGCTGGCGATCGTCGGGCTCTTCGGCATCTCAGCCCTGTACCACCGCGTGCAGTGGGGCGAGCGGGGCAAGGCGATCATGCGTCGCCTCGACCACTCGATGATCTTCGTGGCGATCGCCGGCACCTACACACCGATCGCCATCTTCACGCTCCCCGATCCGGCTCGGACGTCGCTGCTCGCCATCGTCTGGGGCGGGAGCGTCGCCGGCATCGTGATCCGGCTGCTGTTCACCGACCTGCCGTATCCGGTGATCGCTGCGCCGTATGTCGTCGTGGGCTGGGCGGCGGTGTTCTACGTCGACGACATGTTCGCCGCGCTCGGCGTGGCCGGCTTCGTGCTCATCGTCGTGGGTGGCGCGCTCTACACGGTGGGTGCAGTCATCTACGCGTTCCGGCGGCCTGACCCGTGGCCGACGCTGTTCGGCTACCACGAGATCTTCCACCTCTTCGTGATCGCGGGCGCCGCCACGCACTACGTGGCCGTGGCGTTCTTCGCACTCCCCAAGGCCTGAACCGGCCGCGGCCCCACGAGGCTGCCGCAGGCGTGAGCCCAGTCGGTGGCGCTCAGGTGCCGGCGAGTGCGTCGACGAGTGGTGCCAACTCGTGCATCGAGGTCGCGTTGACCGTCAGATAGTTGATGCCCCACCGGTCACGGCGCTCGAGCACCGTGTCGATGATCGACCCGATGGGCCCGGCGAGCACGTGCGGGCTCTCGAGCGCGGCGTCGCGGTCCATGCCCAGTCGTGCTGCTCCGGCGGTGGCGACGTCGAGATCATCGTCGACGGCGCTGAGGTGCACACGGGCCTGGATCTCAGGGTTGCGGTCGCCGAGCGCGTCGCGCACCCACTCCATCTTCTGATCGGTGCGTGCCGCGCCGCCGTCGCTGCCGAGATCCGAGGAGATCGTGCCGGCGGCGAGGTTGAAGTTGAGCCCGACGATGTCGGCGTGCCGGGCGGCGATGCCGAGCATCCGTCGACCGCCGCCGCCGATGAAGAGCGGCACCCGACCGGTCGGCTTCGGGTCCAGGGTCACCTCGGTGACCCGGTAGTGCTCGCCGTCGTGGGTCACGGTCGCGCCGGCGAGGAGGGGCGGGATGATGGCCAGCGACTCCTCGAGTCGATCGAGGCGGACGCCGGCGCGGTCGAGCGGGATGCCCATCGCCTCGTACTCCGACGTCATCCATCCTGCGCCGAGGCCGTACTCGACTCGCCCGCTCGAGAGCACGTCGAGCGTGGCGAGCTCCTTGGCCAACATGACGGGGTGGCGGAAGTCGTTGCAGTGCACGACCGACCCGACCTTGAGCGTCGACGTGGCATCGGCGGCGGTCATGAGCGCGGGCGCGATGGCGAAGTGGTCGACGAGGTGGTCGGCCATGGTGAGTGCGCAGTAGCCGAGGTCCTCGGCGGTGCGTGCGAGCTCTCGCCACGCTTCGGGCGTGGTCGGTGCGCTGCTCTGGACTCCGAAACGGAACGGATGGGCGGTCATGACGTCTGGTCTTCTGGTTCGTCGGGTGCGAGCGCAAGGGTTGCGGCCACGGACAGATCGTGGGTGGCCGCACCGATCGCCGGGACGAGGTCGGGGATCAGTGTCATCGCGATGTGTTCGTTGTCGATCGCCGTTCTGACGACGCCGGGTTCGAAGGTGGTCCAGCGGGCGCCGCACTTGTCGAGGATCCGCCGCATGGGTCGATTGTCGGAGAGCACGAGGGCGATCATCGTCTCGTAGCCCATCGCCGCAGCGGAGGTGGCGACGACGCCGGTGAGGGTGGAACCGAGGCCCTTGCCGCGTGCGTCGGACAGCACGGTGACGGCGAGTTCCACGGCACCCGTCTCGTGGGGGTCGGCGATGTAGCGCCCGATCCCGAGTCCTCGTTCGGGATCCGCACCGTCGGTCACCACCCAGGCGATGTGGCGGACGAAGTCGATGTCGAGCAGGTGCTCGACGACCGTAGGCGGCGGCTTCACGGGGGTGAAGAACCGCGACATCAGCAGGTCGGTCGGGGCTTCGTCGAGGGCCTCGATGTAGGCCTCGCGATCGCGTGTCGCCAACGGCCGCAACGTCAGCTCGCTGCCGTCCTTGGCCTCGAATCGGATGGGGGCGACGGCGTTGCCGAGGCGTCGTGCCGCCTGCTCACCGAAGTGGGCGCGCACCGGGTCGTGATCGAGGGCGACGGTGAACGCGTCGAGGTCGCCGTGCCATGCGTGCAGGTGTGTCGTGGCGACGACGCTGTGTCGTCGAGGGCGCCGGGTGAGGAGCGACAGCTCGCCGACCACGCCGAGCGGACCGATCCGGGCGAGGGGAGTGCCGCCTCGCATGTCGACGACATCGGCCTCACCGTGGACGATCACGAGGAACTCCGAGCCGAGCTCGCCCTGGCGCAGCAGCACCTCGCCGGCGTCGTGATGGCGTTCCTCGACGCCGCACTGGCGCAGGATCGCGGCCCACTCGGGGAGTTCGTCGGTCACGGTGTTCACCGTAGGTCGATCGGATGGGGTGGCGCTCCGGGTTCCCGCGAGCTACCCGACAGGACAGGGGAGCGGCCCAGCCCCTGGCTAACCTCGGGCCCGCATGGCCCCAGCTTCCCTGAGTCTCGACGGTCTCAACCCCGCGCAGCACGACGCCGTGTTGCACCAGCACGGCCCGCTCCTTGTGGTCGCCGGCGCTGGTTCCGGCAAGACCCGTGTGCTCACCCACCGCATCGCCAACCTGATCGACAACAACGTCTCGCCCTTCGAGATCCTGGCCATCACGTTCACCAACAAGGCCGCCGACGAGATGCGGTCCCGTGTCGCGGCGCTGGTCGGGCCCGTCGCCGACCGGATGTGGGTCTCGACGTTCCATTCGGCCTGCGTCCGCATCCTCCGGCGCGACGCAGCGGCGCTCGGCTACCCGTCGTCGTTCAGCATCTACGACCAGGCGGATGCCGTCCGCCTGACGGGCTACGTGATCCGTGACCTCGGCATCGACTCGAAGAAGTTCCCGCCGCGCACGGTGCACGGTCACATCTCGGCGGCGAAGAACGAGCTGATCTCGGCCGCGGAGTATCGCGGGAACGCCACCACCATCTTCGAGCGCAAGATCGGCGACGTCTTCGTCGAGTACCAGGACCGGCTCCGCAAGGCCGGCGCCATGGACTTCGACGACCTGCTCACCGTGACGGTCGAGCTGTTCCGCGAGCATCCTGACGTCCTCGCGCACTATCAGCGTCGCTTTCAGCACGTGCTGGTCGACGAGTATCAGGACACCAACCGTGCCCAGAACGAGATCGTGCTGATGCTCGCCGCAGAGCACGGCAACGTGTGCGTGGTCGGCGACTCCGATCAGTCGATCTACCGGTTCCGTGGCGCCGACATCCGTAACATCCTCGAGTTCGAGCGGGCGTTCCCCGACACCACGGTCGTGGTGCTCGACCAGAACTACCGGTCGTCGCAGAAGATCCTCGACGCGGCCAACGCGGTCATCGCGCGCAACACCGGGCGCTCGCCCAAGGACCTGTGGACCGACAAGCCGGGCGGGGCGCAGATCATCCGCTTCCAAGGCGACGACGAGGCCGACGAGGCCGCATGGGTCGCCGGCGAGATCGCAAGACTGCACGACGGTGGCGACGTCCGCTGGAACGACATCGCCGTCTTCTACCGGACGAACGCGCAGAGCCGTGTGCTCGAAGAACACCTGGTCAAGCTCGGACTGCCCTACAAGGTCGTCGGTGGCACCCGCTTCTACGACCGGCGCGAGATCAAGGACGCGTTGAGCTATCTGCGGGCGATCGTGAACCCCGCCGACGAGGTGTCGGTCAAGCGGGTGCTCAACACTCCCAAGCGCGGCGTCGGCGACGGCAGCGTCGCCAAGATCGACGTCTGGGCGGCTGCCGAGGGCATCACCTTCATGGAGGCGCTCGCGGCGTGGGGCGATGCCGGGGTGACCGGTCGCGCCGGCCGAGGCATCGAACAGTTCATCGACCTCATGGTGTCGCTGAAGGAGTCGATCGAGGACGGCCCGGCGTCCGTGCTCCAGCAGGCGCTCGAGCGTTCCGGCTACATCGAGGAACTGAAGGCCGAGCGCTCGATCGAGTCCGAGGGTCGTCTCGAGAATCTGGCCGAGCTCATCGGTTCCGCCGAGGAGCACGACGACATCGCGGCGTTCCTCGAGCAGGTCTCGCTGGTCGCCGACACCGACGAGCTGAACGACGACGATTCGCAGGTCATCGTCATGACGCTGCACTCGGCGAAGGGCCTCGAGTTCCCGATCGTGTTCATCATGGGCCTCGAGGACGGGGTGTTCCCGCACTTGCGAGCGCTCGGAGAACCTGACGAGCTCGAGGAGGAGCGCCGCCTCTGCTACGTGGGCATCACCCGCGCCCAGGAGCAGCTCTACATGACCAACGCGTGGTCACGGACGATCTTCGGCTCCACCCAGTACAACCCGCCGAGCCGGTTCCTCGACGAGATCCCCGCGGCCCTCATCGACGACAAGAGCCCGTCGCACGGCCGCCGTTCCGGACGTGCGTCGCTGCGCAGCCTCGACCGTCTCGACGACGACTTCTCCGCGCCGATCGGCGGTGGCGGCGGGAGCGAGACCCGCGTCGGCGGATTGTCCGCTCGTCAGGAGGCCCGTCGGGCCCGACGTCGCGAGGCCAATCGGGAACGCATCGTCGATCGGGCGATCGACGCCGGCAACGACGCTGCCGCGTCGTCGAGCGGACCGTCGTTCAAGGCCGGCGACGACGTGCGCCACGCCAAGTACGGCGACGGTGTGGTGCTCGACGTCATCGGTCTGGGCGAGAACGCCGAGATCGTGGTCCGCTTCCCCGACGTGGGCGAGAAGCGTCTGCTGCTCGGCTGGGCCCCGCTCGAGAAGCTCTGAGCTGCCCCGGTCCGACGCTGCTCAGCCGTCGGTGTCGGCTGCCGGTTCGGGCTCAGCGTCGCGGTCGGCGAAGTTGAGGTCGATGGACAACCGGCCGCCGTCGTTGAGTTCGACGGGGTACTGGGTCAGACCCGCGCCGTCCTCGGGGAAGGTCTGCGCCGGGTCGCACAGGTCGGAGAAGAAGCCGTCCTCGACCGCCCACTGCACGAGGCAGTCGGTGGCGGTGTTGCGTGCCGAGAACGCGAGGAACCCGGTCAGCTCGTCGTCGCCGATGTGGGTGACGTAGATGTCTCGTCCACCGTCGGTGAGGTCGGCGAAGTAGAGCGGACCGCCGCTGCGCACGCTGAGCAGCACGTCGGCGGCGCGCAGATCCTGGAAGCGTTCGTCGCCGAGGCTGTTGGTCTCGCGGTCGCGCAGCACCGTGGCGCTGAGGATGAAGCCGATGACGAGTACGGCGACCACGACACCGGCGGCGAGCAGCACGCCGCGCTGCTCGCTGGTGAAGTCGCCGCGGCGGCGAGGGGCCGGGTCGTCGAAGGGCTGGGGAGTCTTGCCCTGCGGGGGTGTGTCCGTCACCCGCCTAGTATGGCGAGTTGGTTCAGGCGTTCCGATGCCTGTGACCGTCTACACGACGATTCGGGAGCGACCGAGTGGACCTGTTCGAGTATCAGGGCAAACAGTTCTTCGCCGGCTTCGACATGCCGGTCTCACCGGGTGAAGTGGCCTTCACGGTGGACGAGGCGGTCGCAGCGGCCGAACGACTGGGAACGCCCGTCATGGTCAAGGCCCAGGTGCACACCGGTGGCCGCGGCAAGGCCGGCGGCGTGAAGTTCGCCGCCACCGTCGACGACGTGCGCGAGCACGCCGGCAACATCCTCGGCCTCGACATCCGTGGCCACATCGTCCAGCGCATCTGGATCGAGAAGGCCTCGGACATCGCCGAGGAGTACTACGCCAGCTTCACGC
>JAHDHM010000175.1:5864-7327 GCA_020631315.1 Acidimicrobiales bacterium | reverse complement strand
GTGCGTCTCAGTGCTCCCCGCAAGAAGGGTTCCGAGGTCTCGGTCGAGATCGATCTCGCCGGAGGCCGGCTCGCGTCGCTGGTGGTCGACGGCCTGTCGCTGCTCGTCGGGTCCGACGACCGAGCGACCCGCTGGGGTTCGTTCCCGATGATCCCGTGGTGTGGCCGCCTGCCGAACGGCCGCCTTCGCTTCGACGGAACACGCCACGACTTCCCGATCACGAGCCCGCCTCACGCGAACCACGGTGTGCTCCACACGACGGACTGGTCGGTCGTCGGCGACGCCACGGCGACCGACGTGACGATCCGCGCCGACTTTCCGGCCGTGTGGCCGTTCGGAGGCCATGCCGTCCAGCGCTTCGAGCTGTCACCGAAGTCGCTGGTCGTCACCGCCGAGGTGCACGCAGCCGAGCGGCCCATGCCGGCGATGATCGGCTGGCATCCGTGGTTCCGACGCCGCCTGGAGCGAGGCGGCAACGCGAAGCTCGACGTCATGGCCGAGTCGGCGTACGCGGTCGACACCCAGATGATCCCGACCGGCGAGCTCACGACCGTGCCGCCACAGCCGTGGAACGTGTGCCTGGTCGACCTCGTGTTGCCGCCGGTCATCGAGTGGCCGAACGCGCTCACCTTGTCGATCGAGTCGTCGTTCGACCACTGGGTGGTGTTCACCGAGCCAGAGCACGCGTTGTGCGTCGAACCCCAGAGCGGCCCGCCGAACGAGATCAACTCGTCGCCGACGATCGTCGAACCGGGTGAGCCGCTCGTCGGGTGGATGCGTTTCGACTGGTCCTGA
The DNA here is from genome assembly GCA_020631315.1 of Acidimicrobiales bacterium. The sequence continues at coordinate 6,532 of JAHDHM010000175.1, read as the reverse complement.
GTCACGGCCGCTGAGTTCAGCGAACCAGCTGGCTCAGACGACGACGCTCAGAAGACCGACGAGAGCAGTTCGACGGCCTCGGGCGGCGCCTTCTCCGGCGAGCCCGCGTCGAACGGCGGCTGCGGGTCGTACTCGATGGCGAGCTGGATCGCCTGCGCGGCCTCCGGGCCGAACTTCTTGGCCGTCAGCGTCAGTGCCATGTCGATGCCGGCGGAAACGCCCGCTCCGGTGACGATGTCGCCGTCGTCGACGACACGTTCGCTGCGGACCTCAGCGCCGTAGCCGGCCAGGACCTCTCGAGCGCCCCAGTGGGTGGTCGCCGGACGCCCCTCGAGCAAGCCGGCAGCGCCGAGGATCAACGAGCCGGTGCACACCGACGTGGTGAACTCGGCGGTCGCAGCCGCGTTCTTCAACCACGACAGCATGCGCTCGTCGCCCGCCATCGCCAGCGTGCCGTCGGTGCCGCCCGGCACCACGATCACCGCAGGGGCCGGGACCTCGTCGAGCGACTTGTCCGCGACGAGTCCGATGACGCCGTTGTCGTTGCGGACCTGACCGCGTTCGACACCGACGACGACCGACTCGTGGTCAGGCCAACGAGAGATCACGTCGAGCGGACCGATGAGGTCGAGGGTCGTCATGCCGTCGTAGACGACGAAGGCGATCTG
>JAHDHM010000175.1:0-5764 GCA_020631315.1 Acidimicrobiales bacterium | reverse complement strand
GCGGACCGATGAGGTCGAGGGTCGTCATGCCGTCGTAGACGACGAAGGCGATCTGCGGCAGATCAGCAGCGGCGCCCTCCGAGGAGGAAGAGGATGAAGCAGTGGTCGATGCGTCGTTCATGGCGTCATCGTGTCGAACGAGGGGTCCACACGTCACGCCACCGGCCCCTCTCGATGCGCCATCATCTGTCGATGGATCCCGTCGGCACCGATGATCTCGTCCGCGACCTGCTCTCGACGCGTGCGCGCAACGCGACGTCGTCGGTGATCCGCGACCTCCTCCAGCACGCGAACCGGCCGGACGTGATCTCGCTGGCGGGCGGCATCCCGGCGCCGGAGCTGTTCCCCATCGAGCCGTTGGCCCAGAGCGCGGCGACCGCACTCGACGAGCTCGGCAGCGATGCGGTGCAGTACGGCCTCACCGAGGGCGTCGTCGAACTTCGTGAGCTCGTCGCTGTCGAGGCGGACCTGGCCTCCGGCGGTGCGACCACCACGAGCCCCGAACAGATCCTCATCACCACGGGAAGCCAGCAGGCGATCGACCTGCTCGGTCGGGTGCTGCTCGACCCGGGCGACGTGGTCGTGACCGACGACCCCGCCTACCTCGGTGCCCTGCAGGCGATCCGGGGCTACGACCCCGAGTTCGTCGGCATCCCGATCGACGATGACGGCCTGGTCACCGACGTGCTGGCCGAACGTCTCCAGGCCGGGCTGCGCCCGACGTTCGTCTACACGAACCCCAACTTCCAGAATCCGACGGGCGTGACCATGTCGGCCGAACGCCGGCGGCACCTCGCCGAGCTGGCCGACCGCCACGGCTTCCTGATCATCGAGGACGACCCGTACGGTGCGCTGCGGTTCGAAGGCGACCCGGTGCCGACGATGGCGTCGTTCTCGGATCGGGTGGTCCGGATCGGGACGGTGTCGAAGACGTTGGCTCCGGGCCTGCGCGTCGCCTGGGTCATCGGTCCGCAGCCGCTCATCGACGCCGTCACGATCGGCAAGCAGGCCGTCGACCTGCACACCTCGACGTTCGCGCAGCACACGGCGCTCGGGCTGCTGCGTCAGCCTGGCTGGTTCGCCAGCCATCAGGCCAAGCTCGGCCCCTGGTACCAGACCCGTCGTGACGCGCTGGCTGCAGGTCTGACCGCGGCGTTCGGCGACGAGCTTCGCTTCTCGTCTCCCGACGGTGGCATGTTCCTGTGGGGTGAGCTCCAGGGTGACGCGGCCGTCGACACGTCGAAGCTGCTCCACACGGCGCTCGACCACGGAGTGGCGTTCGTGCCCGGCTCGGCCTTCGCGGTCGAACGACCGCTGCCGTTCCATCTGCGACTGTCGTTCGCGACGGCGTCACCGGAGGAACTCGGTGACGCCGCCCAGCGTCTGGCGGCGGCGGTCGGTGCGCTCAGGGGCTGACGCCAGCCCCGTCGCTCACTGACCCCAGTGGGTGCCGGCCTTCGGTCGGCGCAGCGGGCGAGTCGCCCACGTCATGATGCCGCCGGCCGAGAGTGCCAGGACGGTGAACCACAGGAACATCTCGGCCATGCCGGTGCGGGCCAGTTCGGTCGTCCCACCGTCGACGTCGGTGCTCCCGTCCGTCTGGTTGCCGCTGCCGCCGGCCGAGCCGTCGGTCGTGGTCGTCGCGCCGGGGGCGGTCGTGGTGGTCGTCGAGCCGGTCGGAGCGGTCGTGGTGGTCGTCGTCGCAGGTGCCGTGGTCGTCGTGGTGCCTGCGGAGCTGACGGTCTCGGTGAGGTCGTCGGTGGCCGCACCCACCTCGGCGTCGACGGTGCCCTGGTCGAGCGACGAGCCATCGACCTCGTTGCCGCCGGTGGCCGTGGCCGAGTTCGCCACCGAGGCGCCCTCCGCGGCGGTCACGACGAGTTCGAGGTCGACGTTCGCGGTCGCGCCGACGGGGATCACGCCGACGTGCACGCAGACGACGTCGCCGTTGCTGGCACCGCAGCTCCAACCGTCACCGACGTAGTCGTCGTACAGCAGGCCGTTCGGCAGGTCGTTCACGACGGTGATGGCACCGCTCGTGACCGATGGCCCGGCGTTCGTGACGCCGATGCGGTAGGTGACGACCGTGCCTGCCTCGAGCGGATCCATGCGGGTCATCGTGAGGTTCAGCTCGGACAGCGGCGCATCCGCGGTGCCGGTGTGCGAGTTGTCGGCGGTGTTGTCGTCGGCCGAGGTCGAACCAACGGTCGACAGGACGGTCGCCATCGGTGCAGCGGCGGCGTCCGGCATGACCAGCAGGCTGTAGCTGCTGCTGCTCACCGGCATGTCACCGGCCACGAACGTGCAGCGCACGATGTCGTCGTTCGGTGCCGGGTCGGTGACACAGCTCCAGTCGCTGGCGCCCGGTCCGGTGATGCTGTCGAAGGTCAGTCCGTCGCCGAGATCGTGCACGACGTTGACCGGGCCGAGGGCGGTGCCGGGACCGTCGTTGGTGACCTGCACGGCGAACTGCGCGGTCTCACCGATCCGGAAGGTCGAGAGTGCGGTGGCCACGACGCGCAGGTCGGCGATCTGACGCCAACCGAAGTCGGTCGACAGCAGGTCCTGTCCGGCGGTGAGTGCGAAGTTGGCTTCACCGTCGTTCACCGCGTCGACGTCGAAGGTCGGCGTCCACAGGGCCGTGACGAGGTCAGGTGCGGTGATCCGGTAGAAGCCGGCGGGGAGGTTGCCGGCGAGGAAGTCGCCGTTGCCGTCGGTGGTCGTGGACCAGGTCGCCATCGACATGGTGACGTCGTCGGTCCATTCGATCGACACGGTGGTCGTCGGGATGCCGGACTCGCTGTTGTTGGTCCCGCTGCCGTCCACATCGGACCAGAACACGCCACCGATCGAGCCGGTGCCGGCGAAGGCGAAGTCGACGAGCATGCCGCGGTCACCCTCGTTCTCGACCGTCAGCGTGTCGTCGGTGACGTCGATGGTGCTCATGCCGTCGATGAGGCCGTCGGCGTCGTAGGTCGCCACGACGCCGTTCGGCAGGCTCGAGGGGTCCGGGGTCACGGTGACGACGCCACCGGGCAGCCCCTGCACCAGCCAGTAGCCGGATCCGTCGGTGGTCGCCGTCTGGACCAGCGGATCACCACCGTTGGGGCCGGGCCACTCGACCCGGACGTCGACACCGACGAGCGCGACGTCACCGGTCTCCATGGTCGAGTTGCCGTCGGCGTCGATGTCGAGCCAGACCATGTCGCCGACCGAGCTGAGACCGACGTAGCCGAAGTCCAGGTCGTTGTTGGTCTGCGCACCCGACGTCAAGGTCACCGTTGCCTGATGCGGCGACCCGATCGGGCCGGAGAGGGCGGGGTCGTCCAGGTCGTGCGTGGGGGTCACGTTGTTGGGAAGATCGGTGTCGTCGACCGTCACGGTGAGCAACGTGTCGAACGGCAGCGAGCCGACCGTCCACGTGCCGTCTGCGGCCGTGGTCGTGCTGGAGGTGTTGGAACCCGAGTTCCACGAGACGGTCACGTCGATACCGGCGAGGCCGACTTCGCCCGCGTCGAACACACCGTCGAAGTCGAGATCGAGCCACACGCGGTCGCCCAACACGCCCGTCGTCTGGGCAGTGAAGTCCTGGGCGGACGCGGTGTTGCTGGTGGCGAGCGCTGCGAACGACGCCACGAGGGCGGCGCTCAGGAGCATCAGGATTCGTCGAGCACTTCGGCGGGGCATGTCGATCCGATCGGGGTCGGGACAAACGGTCCCGACCCCATCGGCATGCTGATCGCCGAGATCAAGTACTCCCGGTGAGGGGCCAGGGCGCCCCTCCTGGTCGCCTCAGAGGCGCATGCGCAGGTGCCACCAGAGCCGGCGACGTGATGCGAAGGCCAATAGACCGCCGAGGAGCACCACGAGGGCGGCGCTGACGGCGATCGTCGGGCTGCCGAGACCGGTGCGGGCGAGCACGTTGCCGTTGGCGTTGTCGACCCCGTCAGGGACGGTGCCGCCTTCGGTCTCGACGCCGATGACGTCGGCGAGGCCTTCGTCGATCGAGCCGATGATGCCAGGCAGCAGCTCCTGGTCGAGTTCGGTGCCGGCCACCTCGTTGCCGCCGGTCACCGTCGCCGTGTTGGCGACGTTCGAACCGGCGACGCCACCGACGCGTGCGGTGACCTCGATCACCGCTGTGGCGCCGACCGGGATCACGCCGTCGTTCTGACACGTGACCGTGGAGCCGTTGGCCGAACACGACCAGCCGTCGCCTGTCGACGACACGTAGGTGAGGTCGGCAGGCAGCTGATCGACGACCGTGACGGTGCCACGGGTGTCGCTCGGCCCGGCGTTGCGCACCGACAGTCGGTACAGGGCTTCGGAGCCGGTGTACAGCTGGCCGTCGAGTTCCTTCGTCATGTCGAGCACGGACAGCGGCACCTCGACGACGTCGCTGTCGGTGTCGTTCGTCGGATCGAGGTCGGCCGTGGTCGTCGAGGCCGTGATCGTGTTCGTCACGCTCGGGACTGCGGCGACCGACACGGCGACGTCGATCGTGAACTCCGACGTGGACGCCGGAGCCAACGCCGCGAGCGGCGAGCAGTCGACGATCTGCGACTCGGGTGCGGGTCGAGCGGCACAGTTCCACGCTGCGGCGTCGGTCCCGCCGACGCCGACGTAGCTCGTCCCGTTCGGGAGCGTGTCGGTGATGACGACACCCTCGGCGAGCGCCGGCCCGACGTTCGTGACCGTCACCGTCCACGAGTTGGTCTCGCCGACCCGGAAGAACCCGCTCGAGGACTTGTCGACCTGGAGGTCGGTGACCTCGCGCACGCCGAAGTCGGCGTCGAGGCGGTCGCCGCCGATCGTGAGTGTGAACTCGGTGCTGCCGTCGGCGACACCGTCCAGATCGTCCGTGTGCACCAACCCGATCGGGTCGAGCGGAAGGTCGAGTGTCAGCACGACGTCGCCCGCGGGAACCCGTTCGAACAGGTAGGCCCCCTCGGCGTCGGTCACGTCGGTCCAGGTGAACGTCGCCCCGGTGATCGGGTCCGTCCACACGATCGTCACGGTCCCGCCGGGCAGGCCGACCTCGAGGGGGTTCTCGGTGCCGTCGTCGACCGAGCCGTCGCCGTCGGCGTCGTACCAGACGAGGTCACCCACGCTGATCGTGCCGGTGTACGCGAAGTCCTGATCGAGACGGATCGCCTCGTCGACGGACGACGTCAGGCCGTCGTCGGCGAGGGTCAGCGAGCTCGTGCCGTCGGCGGTGGCCGGAGCCAGCGCTCCGTCGGCGTCGTGTGTCGGCACGACACCTGCCGGCAGCGTGGCCGGGTCGACCGTGACGGTGTAGTCGCCGTCGGGAAGACCGTCAGCGAGGTACTGACCGTCGACGTCGGTGACACGACGCAGGGTCAGCACGTCACCGCCGTTGGCCGGGTTGGTCCACGTGATGGTGACCGCCACGTTCGGCAACAGGACGTCCTCGGGGGCCGGTGCATCCGCACCGTCACCGTCGACGTCGAGCCAGACGGTGTCGCCGATCGACCCGAGCCCGGCGTAGCCGAAGTCGACGTCGTCGCGGTTCGGTGTGCCGGCGTCGATCGTCACGACCGCGATGTGCGGCGTCGTGACGCTGGCGCCAGCAGGGTCGTCGAGATCGTGGGTCGGGGCGACGTTGGACGGCAGGTCCAGGTCGTCGACCGTGACCGTGATCGGCACGTCGAACGGCAACCGGTCGATCGACCAGGAGCCGTCGGCGGCGGTGGTCGTCGTCAGCGGCGCGGGACCGTCGGGTCCGGCCCAGGTGACGGTGATG
>JAHDHM010000174.1:2122-7332 GCA_020631315.1 Acidimicrobiales bacterium | reverse complement strand
CCTGTTATAGCAGATGTCGGCCGACTTCGTGCTCCGCTTCACGAGCAGAAGTGCCCGAAATCAGGCCGAACTTCGTCACTCAGCGGTCGATCAGGACCAGACGGCCGTCGTCGAAGGCCAGCGCAGCGTCACCGTCGACCAGCGCAGTGATCCGGCTGCCGACCAGATCCTGGCGCCAACCACCACGCAGACGGGCGTCGTTGTCGCCGCGCAGGTAGTCGACGAGGTCCGATCGGGTGGCGAGCAGCGCCGGGTCGAGGTCCTCGTCACGGGCCAGCTGGCTGATCCACGCGGACACCAGCGTCACGGCCGGACGCAGACGTCGCTCGAGACCAGCGGTCGCATCCGTACTCGGCACTTCGAGTTCCGATGCAGGAGTGGCAGCGCCGCGTGCGACCGCGTCGAGGATGCCCTGGGCAGAGCCGTCACGCAGATGGCGGCCGTCGAGCCCGCGCACGGAGCGCAGCTGGTCGACCGTCTTCGGCGCTTTCTGTGCGATGCCGACGAGACCGAGGTCGGGCAGGACGAAGCGGACCGGCTGGTCGGTCTCACGCGCCGTCATCTCGCGCCAGGCAGCGACTTCGCGGGCCACACCACGAGCGGTACCACGCAGGTGACGGGTCTCCTTGATCTTCAACCACGCCATCAGCGGATCGCCGCCGGTGACGTCCTTCGACCGGAGCACCTCGCACTCGGCGAGCGCCCACTGGTGACGCTGACGGGACTCCAGGTCGTCGACGATGAGATCGTGGATCTCCTCGAGGTAGGCCACGTCGGAGGCCGCATAGTTGCGCTGTGCGTCGTTGAGTGGGCGCTGGAACCAGTCCGTGAGACGGTCACCCTTGGGCAACCGCAGCTTCAGGAAGCGGTCGGCCAGCGTCGACAGCGACGGGCTGCTGAGGCCGACGAACCCCGCGGCGATCTGGGTGTCGAACAGGTGCGACGGCACGGTGTCACAGGCTCGCTGCAGGACTTCGAGGTCCTGCTGGGCGGCGTGCATGAGCACCGAACCCGCACTCGTGAGTGCACGAGCGAGCGGTGCGACGTCGACGGCCACCGGGTCGACGAGGACGATGTCCTTGCCGTCGTTCCAGGCGAGCTGCAACAAAGCGAGACGAGGGTCGTAGGTCCGCTCGCGGTGAAACTCGGTGTCGAGCGCGAAACGTGGCGCAGCGCTGATCTCGTCGATGACCTCGTCGAGCTGGGCTGCGGTCTCGATCCAGCGATAGTCGATCTGCGGTGTCCGCTTGGACGGTTGATTCACGAGGCGGGTCCGCTGTCGACGTCGCGACCCGAGCTGATCCAGGCATCCGTCCCACCAGCCACGTTCACGACGTCCATGCCCTGGGCGGCGAGGAACTCGGCGGCCTGCATGCTGCGACCGCCGGCCTTGCAGATGAGGTGCAACGGGCCGTCGCCCTCGAGTTCGGCGACACGATCCGGAATGGTGCCCAGCACGACGTTCGTGACACCCGGAACCCGGGCACCGAGCCACTCGTCGACCTCGCGTACGTCGACCAGGCGCGCACCGGCGGCCAGCCGCTCGGCAAGCTCGTCGACGGAGATCTCGGGAATGGACATCACAGCTCCAACATGGACGGAAACGGCCAGAGTACTCGCATCTTCCGGCGTGTTGAGGTTGATGAACGAGGTCGGCGGCAAGCCGTCGTGGGCAAGCACCACCAACCGGTCCAGCACGGATCGGACCGATCCTCCGCCTCCCGCCAACGCGTCGTCGACCGTCGAGGCTGCGCTGACGCTCCACGCAGCGACGAGGGGTTCGATGCCGTCGGCGCCCCGAGCAACCACGACGTCGACCGGATCGGTCTCGGCGCGCCCGCTCTCCAGACGGGCGGTGAGTGACGCCAGGCCCCTCGCATCGAGTGACGGAAGGTCACACGCGACGATCAGCGCTGCGGGGCAATCGGACGCCACAGCGGCACGGAGACCAGCCGAGATGCCCGACACCGGACCCGCACCCGGAGCCGGCTCCTCCACCACCCGGAGTCCGAACTCCGCTGCCACCGAGCGAGCTCCGTCGCTGGCACCTGCGACCACGACCTCGGCCGCCCCTGCAGCGCGCAATGCGTCAGCGACGCGCACCAACATCGGCGTGCCGTCGATCTCGAGACTCGCCTTGTCGCGCCCCATACGGCGCGACGCACCACCCGCCAGCACGACACCCAAGACCGATCCGGACGTCCCCGACACGCCGGACATGGTCGAGGACGTCAGGCGAGCTCGCTCTCGGGCACACCCGACGGGTCGAGCTGCATCAGGAACTGACGACACCGCTCGTCCTCGTCGGCCTCACCGATCGCCGCAGCAGCCTGCTGCAGTCCGAGGAGCGCCCGGAGGAAGCCGTGGTTCGACGGGTGCACCCAACGGACGTAGCCACTCCCCCGCCAGCCGTTCGCCCGCAGCGTGTCGAGGCCGCGGTGATAGCCGACACGGAACGCCGCGTACTGCTCGATCACGTCACGGCCATGACGGCCGAGCTCGGCCCAGGCGTCGAGGTACCGAGGATGCTGGGCCACGACCGCAGCGATCGCCGCACGGCGCTCGCCCTCAGGCAGCGCCAACGCAGCAGCCAGGGCGTCGGACTGGGCAGCCGGTACCGGGGCGATGACGGTCTCAGGCGGACCCGACGGAGTGAGGCTGACGTTGCTCATGTGAAGCTCCCGGTGCTCATGACGGTGGAGTGTACGAACTACCTTCTCCGGCCATGCGCATCGCCATCGGCTCCGATCACGCCGGCTACGACCTGAAGTCCCACCTCGTCGAACACCTCACCGGACTCGGCCACGAGGTCATCGACTTCGGCACCGACTCGACCGAGTCGTGCGATTACCCGCCGATCTGCGCCGCCGTCGGCCGCGCCGTCGTCGGCGGCGAGGCCGACCGAGGCATCGTGATGGGCGGTTCGGGCCAGGGCGAACAGATCGCGGCCAACAAGGTCCACGGCGTGCGCGCCGCCCTGTGCCACGACGTCTGGATGGCACGCATGTCACGCCTGCACAACAACGCCAACGTGCTCTCCATGGGCGGCCGCGTCGTCGCCCCCCACATGGCCGAGGAGATCGTCGCCGTCTGGCTCGCAACCGAGTTCGAAGGCGACCGCCACCAGCGCCGCATCGACCTCATCGACGAGATCAGCTGATCAACCCCGCTCTTCTCGCCGGTAGGGGCGGCCGATGCCGGCAGGGGCGACGCTCGGGCGGTGACGGGTCCTGACGGACAACATCACCAGCACCGCGATCGTCAGCAGGTACGGCAGCATGCTGAGCAGGATCGGGCTGATCTCGACACCGAACGTCTGCAGCCGCGGCTCCAGCGCGATCAGGCCGCCGAACAACACCGCACCGGCGAGCACGCGACCCGGACGCCACGCACCGAAGATCACGAGCGCCACGGCGATCCAGCCTCGACCGGCCGTGGTGCCTTCGCTCCAGCCCGGAGCCAACCCGAGCGTCAGGTAGGCACCCGACGCGCCGGCGAAGAGGCCGCCGACGAACACTGCGCCGAGCCGTAGGCGCAGGACGTTTGCACCGGCCGCATCGGCCGTCGCGGCACTCTCTCCGACCGCTCGCAGCTCCAGACCGAGCCTCGTCCTCGCGAACACCCATGCCGTCAGCGCGCCGAGCGCGAGTGCCAGCCAGCTGATGGCGCTCATCGAGAACAACGTGTCGCCGATGAAGCGCAGATCGGTGAGTGGACCGAGGTCGAGCGCCTCGAACTTCGCACGCGGCGCCTCGATCACGAGGTCCTCGCCCAAGAACGCGGCGAGCGCCAAGCCGAGGATGGTCAACGCCAGACCGGACACGACCTGATCGGCTCCGAGCACCACCGCGACCAGGCCGTGGATCATGGCGAACACACCGGCGACGAGTGCACCGACGAGCAGTGCCAGCCACGGGTTGCCGGTCTCGACGCCGACCCAGAACGCCGACATGCCGCCGAAGGCCATCATGCCCTCGACGCCGAGGTTCAGGACACCGGCCCGTTCGGAGATGGTCTCGCCCAGCGCGGCGAGGTACAGCAGCGTGGCGAACTCGATGACGGAGACGATCAGGCCGATGAGCGTGATCTCGTTCACGACGCCACCTCCCCGCCCGAGCCGACCACGGCGGGCACGTCGGCGGCAGCGTCGTCAGGGTCGCCCGAACCACCGGCGCCCGACGACGGCCGGACGAGTCGGTAGTTGCCCCAGACCGCGGCGACGAGCGCACCGAACAGGATGAGGGCCTGCAGGATGTTCGAGATCGAGTCGGGCACGCCCTGGGTGCGGATCGACTCGCCACCGATCTGCACGGCGCCGAACGCGACGGCGACCACGGCGACGCCCGACGGCCGCATCAACGCCAACGCAGCGACGATGATGCCGGCGAAGCCGTACCCGTTGGCCACGCCTTCGACCAGACGCGTCGACGAGCCGGTCAACTCGATGCCACCGGCCAGACCCGCGATGGCTCCCGACAACACCAGGACCGTGAGCAGCTTCGCCTTCAACGAGATGCCGACGTACTCGGCGGTCCGCGCCGATGCGCCGGCCACCTTGAGCTCATAGCCCCACGCCGACCGAGACGCGTAGACACCGACGCCGATGACGACCACCGCAGCGATCAACACGCCGATGTTCGCCCGCTCGAACAGGTCGGGCAGCGCCGACTGATCGGGCAGCTCAGGAGCGACCGGGAAGCCGTTGCCCGCCGGGTCCTTCCACGGCCCGTTGACCAGGTAACGCACGACACGGATCGCGACCTCGTTCAGCATCAGCGTGGTGATGATCTCGTTGACGCCGAGCTGCGACCGGGCGATCGCCGGCCCGAGCGCCAGCAGACCACCGCCGACCACCGCACCGATCAGCATCGCCGGGATCAACACCGGACCCGGAAGGTCGGGACCGATGCGGGCCACCCACGCGCCGGCGATGGCGCCGGCGATGATCTGGCCCTCGGCACCGATGTTCCACATGCCCATCGACCCGGCCACGGCGACCGCCAGACCGGCCAGCCCGAGCGGCACGGCACGCGTCAGCGTCGCGGACCAGCCACGGCGCGACCCGAGCGCCGAGTCGAACATCTCCCGGTACACCTCGATCGGGTCATGACCCGTCAGCTGCAACAGCGCGGCACCGACCACCAACGCACCCAACAGCCCCACGACGAACGCACGGACCTGCCCGCCCCGCAGCGCCTGCTCACGCTTCG
>JAHDHM010000174.1:0-2112 GCA_020631315.1 Acidimicrobiales bacterium | reverse complement strand
GTCCCGGAGCCTCTGGCTCCGGCTGTGCTGGCCCCAGCTGTGCTGGTCCCGGAGCCTCCGGCTCCGGCCATGGCCGCGCCGACGTCGGTGCGGCTGGCGGTGTCGGGATCGAACTCGCCGACCACGGCACCCTCGTGCATCACCAACAGACGATCCGACAAGGCGAACAACTCCTCGAGGTCCTCGGAGATCAACAGCACGGCGACACCACGGGCGGCGTGTTCGAGGATCACCTGCTGGATGGCGGCGACACCCTGGACATCGAGCCCGCGGGTCGGTTGGGCAGCGATGAGCACCGACGGATCACCGTCGAGTTCGCGGCCGACCAGCAGTCGCTGGAGATTGCCACCGGACAGGCCGGCGAGCGGCGCACCCATCTGGCCGACCTTGACGTCGTAGGCACGAACGAGGCCGTCGGCGTGTTCGCCGGCCGCGCCACGGTCGACGAACAGACGCTTCGTGAAGCGTCGATAGGCCCGCATCATCGAGTTCTCGACCACGTCCATGGTCGGGGCGAGACCCACACCGAGACGGTCCTCGGGGACGTAGGCCAGACCGGCCCTGTTGCGTTGTTGAGGCGGGGCGGCGGTGAGGTCGTCGCCGTCGACGACGATGCTGCCCGATGCCGGAGCGACGAGCCCGGCGATGGCGTCGGCGAGTGGCCGCTGGCCGTTGCCGGCCACACCGGCGATCCCGACGATCTCGGCTCGGCGCACCGCGAGGTCGACGTCGTCGACCACGTGACGCCCGTGCAGGTCGACGACGGTGAGCCCGTCGACCCGCAGCAGCGGCTCCAGGGTCTCGTCGACGGGTGCGGTGCGGGTACGTCGCTGCGACACCTCGGTGGCCTCACCGACCATCAGCTCGGCGAGACGAGCGCCGTCGAGGTCGGCCACGTCGAGCGACGAGGCAACCGTCTTGCCACCTCGCAGCACCGTGGCCTCGTCGCAGAACGCCGTGACCTCGTCGAGCTTGTGACTGATGAAGATGATGCTGCGGCCGTCATCGGCCATCGAACGGGTGATGCGGCCGAGTTCGGCGGCCTCACCGGGAGTGAGCACGGCGGTCGGCTCGTCGAGCACGAGCACGGTCGCGTCGCGCCAGAGCGCCTTCAGGATCTCGACGCGCTGTCGCTCGCCCATCGACAGCTGCCACACCTCGGCGTCGGGATCGGTCGACAGGCCGAACCGTTCGGCCAACTCGGCGACCTGACCGGACAACGCTGCCCGATCGATGCTGCGGGGTGCGGCGCCGAGCACGACGTTCTCCGTGACGGTGAACGTCGGGATGAGCCGGAACTCCTGGTGCACCATGCCGACGCCGGCAGCGATGGCATCGACGGGCTTCTTGAACTGCTGCTCGACGCCGTCCAGACGAACGGTCCCCTCGTCGGGCTGATACACGCCGGCCAGCACGTTCATGAGGGTGCTCTTGCCCGCTCCGTTCTCGCCGAGGACGGCGTGGACCGTCCCCTTCTGCACGGCGAGCGACGCGCCGGCGTTCGCGATGACGCCGGGGAACCGCTTCCAGATGTTGTCGAGCTCGACGGCGAGCACTCGCCCCTCCCCCCTGTTGCGTGCGGACCGAGTCGCGCCGCGGGGCCCCCCCGGGTGGGACGACCCAGCGGTCTCACGACTCAGATGCCTGTGCCGCAGATCAGCCTGCGGCGGATCCTTCCACGTTCTCGACGAAGAAGCTCATGGTGAGCAGCACGCCGTCGTGGAGTTCGTCACCGGCAGCGGCGACGACCACGTCGGGAGCGAACGGGTCGGTGAGCTCGACCTGGACGATGCCGTCGCTGATGATCACGGTGCCGTCCTGGTCGACGACGTCACCGCTGTCGAACACGTCGAACGAACCGTCGAGGATCGAGTCCTTCACGGCCTGCATCTCCGCGGCGACCGGCGACGAGGCCGGGATCTCGATGTCGACGACACCAGTGTCCATGCCGCCCCACCACGCCTCGGGCGTGAAGGTGCCGGAAGCAGCGTCCTCGATGATCTGGCTGTAGCGCGGGGTCCAGTTCCAGACCGGAGCGGTCAGGTAGGCATCCACCTGAGCGCTCATGTCGGAGTGGTAGCCGATGAAGGTGCCGCCGGCGTCGGTGATGGC
>JAHDHM010000173.1 GCA_020631315.1 Acidimicrobiales bacterium | reverse complement strand
GTCGCTGCCGCGGTCCTGACGGCAACGACGTCCCGAACTGTTCAGGGCACAGGGGGAGCAGTGGACCGACTGGTACGCAACGTGCCCGTGGTCGGAGCGATCGTCGGAGCGTTGATCTTCGGCATCCTGCGGCCGCTACGCGACGACTTCGATGGCGGATTCGTCGAGGTACTCGAATGGGCGGCGCTCGGCGCGGTGATCTGGGGAGCGGCGACCGCAGTCATCTCCAGCTTCCGCAAGCGAGCCGGTACCAACGAGATGTCGACGACATCTGCAGGCATCCGATCCGGGTTGCTTGGTGCCGCGGTGCTGCTCATCACCTTCCTCGCGCTGCGTGAGGCGACCGAGGTCGACCGGCTCGCGAGCACGGTCCGGGTCGTGTTCATCGCCGTCGCCATCGTGGGCGGCATCTGGATCGGCGCCAACGGCCTGGCAGGGCTGGCTCGCAGGAACTGGACCGTCTTCGTGTTCGTGACGGCCAGCCTCGTGAGCGCCGCGTTCTTCGCCATCCTCCGAGGCAACCGAGTCGTCAGCAGCCTCGTCGTCGGTGATGACCCGACGACCTTCCCGCCGATCGCGACCGGGGTCAGCGGCCACGTCGAGTGGTCCCTCTACGGCATCGTCGTGCTCGGCGGCGCCGCCGCCGTGATGACGCTGCTGCCCCGCATTCCCAAGCTCGTCGTCGGCGTCGCCGCCGGTGTCCTCACCGGCGTGCTGATCGCCGAGAACCTCCAGCAGGACCAGCGACCCGACTTCGACTGGATCGTCACCATCATCGCCACGCTGGTCGGCATCGGCCTCTTCGCCATCCGACCTGGCGCCAACGGCTCCCGCCTGCACCCGAAGCTGCTCACCGGCGCCTTCCTCGGTTTCACCGTCGGTGCCTGGCTCCTGTCCGACTGGCACCTGTTCAGCTTCGGCCTCGACGACGCCCGCATCGCCGCAGTCGTGCCCATCGCACTGCTCGGCGCCCGCCTCGGCTTCGCCGACAAGCCGACGGCCGGCGAACTCGGCCGCTCGGACAACCGGGCACGTGCCTTCATCTTCCTTGGCCCGGCGCTCACGTTCTTGTCAGCTGCGCTCGTGATCCCGGCGATCGGCACCATCTGGCTGTCACTCAAGGATCGTGACAGCGAGGAGTTCGTCTGGTTCGACAACTACCGCACCATCTTCAGCGACGAGGCGTCGTTCAACGTCAGCAACTGGGCGTCGATGTTCGGTTCGCGGCTGTTCTGGTACGGCGCCGCGCTGATCATCACCGGCGTCATCATCGGCTTCGTCTCCGGTCAGCGGCGCAACAACGTGCGCTCGTTCGAACGGGTCGGCTCGTCGATCACCTCGCTGGCGTTCGGCGTGATTCTCGTCTCCTTCGCCGCACTGTCCGTGCTGCGCGGCACGTTCTTCAACAACGTGTGGTGGGTCATCACCGTCGTGTCGGCCTCGACCGCACTCGGTCTGGCCATCGCCGTGCTCGCCGAACGTGCCGGCAAGCTCGAGAACTTCGTGAAGTCGCTGATCTTCATGCCGATGGCGATCTCGTTCGTCGGCGCCTCGATCGTGTGGCGCTTGCAGTATCAGCCCCGCGACCCTCGCAGCGAGCAGACCGGCGTACTGAACGCCTTCTGGGTCGGGCTCGGCAAGCTGAGCCGCGCCGGCGAGGAGGGGAACACCTACCCCGGCTTCTTCCGCTGGGTCGTCCTGCTCTTACTGGCCGCAGCGCTCGCCGGGATCATCAGAGCGATGATCCCCAAGATCAAGGCGGCCGAGTCCTTCACGGTCCACGTCGCCGGGCTCGTGGTCTTCGGCTATCTGTTCGTGCAGCTGTTGTTCCGGTCACTCGGCGGCTTCGAGATCACCGCTGACGGTCTCGTCCGGCCCGACACGGTGCTGTTCCTCCAGAATCCGCCGTTCAACAACATCTTCCTGATGATCATCCTCATCTGGATCCAGACCGGCTTCGCCATGGTGATCCTCTCGGCGGCCATCCGATCGGTGCCCCAGGAGTTCCTGGAGGCGGCACGGGTCGACGGCGCCACCGAGAGCCAGATCTTCTTCCAGGTGATCCTGCCGCAGATCCTGCCCACCATCGGCGTGGTCGTCACCACGCTCATCGTGCTCGTCACCAAGGTGTTCGACATCGTGAAGGTGACCACCGGCGGCAACTTCGGCACCAACGTGTTGGCCAACGACATGTTCGAGGTGTCGTTCAGCTTCTTCAACAGAGGCCTCGGCTCGGCGATCGCCGTGCTCATCCTGATCTCGGTCATGCCGGTGATCTACCTCAACATCCGACGCATGCAGGAAGCGAGGGCGGTCTGATGGCACTCGACATGACTCCGCTGGACAACAACACCCTCGGTGGCCGCATCTACCGCCGCCTCACCGACATCCCGAGCTGGGGCTTGTGGATCATCGTGATCGTCTGGACGATCCCGTCGCTCAGCCTGTTCATCAACTCGTTCCGGTCGCAGAGCGACCAGCGCAACTTCGGCTTCTGGACGATGTTGTGGGGCGAGGGCGACGGGCTGACGCTCGAGAACTACGACATCACGCTCACCCAGCCCGGTGCCGACAACATCTGGCAGTCGGTCATCAGCTCCTTCGCCATCGCCATCCCGGCGACGATCATCCCCATCGCGTTCGCAGCCTTCGCCGCCTACGCCTTCGCATGGATCGACTTCAAGGGCCGCGAGTGGCTGTTCATCGTGACCATCTCGCTGCTGGCGATCCCGCTGCAGGTGGCGCTCATCCCGTTGCTGCAGACCTACGTCGGCGGCGCACACTGGACGGTGCCGTTCACCGAGCGGACCCTGACGCTGATCCCGGACCTCGACCTCAACACCCGAGGATCCATCGCGGTCTGGCTCACCCACACCGGGTTCGCCATGCCGTTCGCCATCTTCCTCCTGCACAACTACATCAGTGAGCTGCCCAAGGAGGTCTTCGAGTCCGCACGACTCGACGGCGCCGACCACTTCACCATCTTCTGGCGACTGGTCCTCCCGCTGTCGGTCCCGGCACTCGCGGCATTCGCGATCTTCCAGTTCCTGTGGACCTGGAACGACTTCCTGATCGCACTCACGATGCTGTCCGGCGGCAACCCGGTCGACCTGCCGACCACGGTGAAGATCGCCAACCTCGCAGGCGACTTCGGAAGAAACGAGCACCTGCTCCCCGCAGGTGCGTTCGTCCAGGCGTTCGTGCCGCTCGTCGTCTTCTTCACCCTGCAGCGCTTCTTCGTCCGCGGCCTGCTGGCGGGTTCTGTCAAGGGCTGAGCCTTCGGCTCAGCGACGCCTTTCGAAGTGGGGGGGCGCCCCCCCACTTCGAAACGCTGCGGCTGACTGTTGACGCGTCATGAGGACCGAAGGTCCGAGTCCTCGTACCAGTCTTCGAGTTGGATGCCGAGGGCGTCGGCGACTCTGTTGGCGTAGGCGTAGTAGGCGGTGACCTCGACGATGTCGAGGACGTCGCGGTCCGAGAAACCCTCGGCGCGGAGTGCGTTGACGTCGGCCTCGGCCATCTCGGCCGGGGTCAGCGTCAGCTTCACCGCGTACTCGAGCATCGCCATCCGCTTCGACGACAGCGGCGCGCTGCGCCAGTCCGCGTCGATGGCGGCGAGCAGTTCGTCGTCCTTGAGGAGTCGGCGCAGACCGCGCCGGTGGTGGGTGATTCAGTAGTGGCAGTGATTCTCGAGGGAGACCACCAGCGCCACGAGCTCACGCTCGACCTTGCGCAACGACGCCGTGCCGCTCATCGCCGAGCGGTACAGCGCATCGTGGGCCGCCATACCGGTCGGGTTGAGCGAGTGCACCGCCATGATCTCGTCGACCTTGTCGTGGGTCGGGTCGACCACGCGAGCTCGCAACGGCTCCAGCTCGCCCGTCCACTCGCCGTCGGGCACCTGTCGGATCCAGGACATGCAGCGATCGTAGGTGGCGCGAGCCGCCCGAGGTGCGGGCGGCATCCCGCTCTCGAGACCGCCTGGTCCTACGATCGGCGATGACGAGGGAGGACGCCGATGGACACGCCTGCTGACGGATCAATCGCGACGCTACGCGAGATCGAGCAGCGAGTCCTGTGGCTCGCCACTCGCATCGTCGACCACGCCAACCGGCGAACCGGTGGTCAGATCAAGGTCGGCGGTCACCAGGCGTCGTGCGCCTCGATGGTCTCGATCATGACGTCGCTGTGGTTCGACCACCTGAACGGGGCGGACAAGGTCGCCGTCAAACCACACGCCTCGCCGGTGTTCCACGCCATCAAGTACCTGACCGGTGAACTCGATCGTTCGTACCTGACGACGCTGCGCGAGCGAGGGGGGCTCCAGGCCTACCCGTCACGTACCAAGGACCCCGACGTCGCCGACTTCAGCACCGGCTCGGTCGGCCTCGGTGCGGTGGCGCCGCTGTTCTCCTCGCTCACCCGCCGCTATGTCGACGCCCACTTCGACGCGCGGCCTGATGCCCGTTTCGTCGCCCTGGTCGGCGATGCCGAACTCGACGAGGGCAACGTGTGGGAAGCCATCGCCGACCCCGCCACCCAGGGGCTCGGCAACTTCACGATGGTCATCGACCTCAACCGCCAGAGCCTCGATCGAGTGATCCCCGACATCGCGGCGATCCGTCTCCAGCGGTTCTTCGCCGATGCGGGCTGGCACGTGGCGATCGCCAAGTACGGAGCCACGCTCACCGCGGCCTTCGAGCGCGACGGCGGCGATGCACTACGAGCCCACATCGACGCCATGAGCAACGAGGCCTATCAGTCGCTGTTCGCGCTCGGCGACGGCGATCTGCGGGCCAAGTTCCTCGACGGTGCCGACATGTCGGTGATGCGGCTGACGAATGACATGGACGAGGCGGAGCTGCGTCGCACCGTGCTCGATCTCGGCGGCCACGACCTCGGGCTGCTGCGTGACACCTATGCCGAGTGCGACGCAGCCGCCGACCAGCCGAGCGTCGTGTTCGCCTACACGATCAAGGGCTGGGGTCTGCCGATGGCCGGCGACCCGATGAACCATGCGGCCTTGCTGAACGACGGCCAGATCGCCGCCTTCCGAGAGCAGCTCGGTCTGACCGAGGCGACCGAGTGGGATCGTTTCCCCAACGACAGCGACGCAGGTCGGCGCTGCGCCGCAGTCGGCGGCGAGCTCAACAACGCGAAACCGGTCCCGCGGCCACGGGTACCGGTTCCCGCTGCCGCCAGGCCCGTCGTCACCAACGGTTCGACGTCGACCCAGGAGGCGTTCGGTCGAGTGCTCGCGAGTCTCGCCGACGTCGACGGCGTAGGGCACCGGATCGTCACCACGTCGCCAGATGTGTCGATCTCGACGAACCTCGGCGGCTGGATCAACAAGACCGGGGTCTTCCATCACGAAGAACGCGACGACCACGGTGGGGCGGAACGGTTGCTGAAGTGGGCGCCGTCGCCGACCGGTCAGCACATCGAACTCGGCATCAGCGAGATGAACCTGTTCATGCTGCTCGGCCAGCTGGGACTCAGCCACGATCACCACGGCGAACACCTCGTGCCCATCGGCACCGTGTACGACCCGTTCGTGCTGCGTGGCCTCGATGCCCTGGTCTACGGGGTCTACAACGCGTCCCGGTTCATCGTCGTCGGGACTCCGGCGGGTGTGACCCTGGCCCCCGAAGGCGGGGCCCATCAGTCGACCATCACCGCGTCGGTCGGGGCCGAGCTGCCCGGTCTGGTGTACGCCGAGCCGGCCTACGCGACCGAGGTCGACTGGCTGCTCTGCGATGCGATCGAGAGTCTGGGACGTGCCGACGGTGAGAGCACCTACCTCCGACTGTCGACACGGCCGATCGACCAGCAGCCGTTCGCTGCGGCTCTCGAGGCCCATGGTGAGGACCGCCTTCGAGAGCACGTGCTCGCCGGCGGGTATCGCTTGAGGGACGCGCCGAACGACGGCCGCCCCGGCATCACGCTCGTCACGACCGGACCGATGGCGCCGGAGGCACTGGCCGCAGCTGACGAACTCGACGGGGAAGGCCTGGCTGTCACCGTCGTGCACCTCACGTCGCCGGAGCTGGCATACCGGAGCTGGCGGGCCACCTATGCGGGTGCCGTCGAGCGCGGCGCGGTCGTACGCCGTGCGAGCCACCTGCATCGGCTGGTGCCCGCCGACGAACGTTCCCGTCCAGTGGTGTCGGTCCAGGATGCAGCGAGTCACCACCTGTCGTGGATCGGTTCGGCGCTCGGTACGCGTCAGGTGGCGCTCGGTGTCGACCGTTTCGGCGAGTCGGGCACCATCGCCGACCTCCACGAGATCGTGGGTATCTCGACCGGCGACATCGTCAACGCGGCACTCATCGCCACGAGCGAGTGAACCCTGCGGTCGGACGCACCAGCCGGCTTTAGGCAGCATCTCGGCGGCGGGCGTAGGGTCCAGCCATGGCTGTTTTCCTCGTTCTCACCTATGACGTCACCGATGCCGATGCCTACGCCGAGTACAACCCCGGCAGTCTCGGCCAGATCTTCCCGACCGTCGCCAAGCACGGCGGCGAGGGCGGCTTCGGCGGACACCCAGAGTTCCTCCAGGGCACCGAGGCGTCGACCGCGGTCGGTCTGAAGTTCCCCGACGCCGATGCTGCGAAGGCATGGCTGGCCGACGAGGACTACGCCCCCTACCGCGCCATGCGCGAAGCAGCGACGACGAACATCAACACCTACATCGTCCCGGCGATGTGATCCCGCCGGGCTGATCTGCTCGGCCGTCAGTGGTTGCTGACGGACCCCGAGGTGTTGCGATGCAACTCTTCGGCGTGGCGGTTCAGGCCGACGAGCCGAGCTTCGATGCCGCGGTCGGCGAACTTGGCGACCACGGTGTCGAGCGCGGCGACCGCTGACGTGTCCCAGATACGGGCCTGTGACAGGTCGATCTCGACCAGCGGCGCCTTCACCTCGTCGTAGTCGAACGCGTGCACGATCTGGTTGCTCGACGCGAAGAACAGCTCTCCGGTCACCGAGTACAGACGAGCGGTCACGTCGGGGTCGACGACGCTGGTGACCTTCACGACGCCGGACACGTGTCGGGCGAAGAAGATCGCCGACAGCACCACGCCGGCAGCGACGCCATACGCCAGGTTGTGCGACAGCACGACGATGGCGACGGTGGCGACCATGATCACGCTCTCCTGCGCGGGCGTGGTGCGCAGGGTCGGCAGGCTGATGCTGCGCCAGTTGAAGGTGCCGACGGAGACCATGATCATGACGGCGACCAGCGCCGCCATCGGGATCCGGGCGACCAGGTCGCCGAGACCGAGGATCAGGATCAACAGGAACACGCCCGAGGCGAGCGTCGACAGTCGGGTCCGGCCACCGGAGCGGTGGTTGATCATCGACTGGCCGAT
>JAHDHM010000172.1:2816-7416 GCA_020631315.1 Acidimicrobiales bacterium | reverse complement strand
CCGCCGAGCCGCTCGAACACATCGCCGCACCGCTGCGGGTCGAGCTTCGCCTGTGTCGACGACAGCACGAGCTTCGCCGGATGCTCGGGGTGCCTCGTCGCATAGGCCATGGTGACCATCCCGCCGGCGGAGTTGCCCATCACGATCGGGCGCTCGATGCCGATCACCTCGCACAACGTGACGAGGTCGTCGGCCCACCTCTCCAGGCTGTAGTCGCCGGTCGGGATCTCGTCACTGCGTCCACAACCGGCGAGATCCACGTACACCAGTTGAGCGACGTCGGTCAGCGTCGAGAACGCCGGCTTGAACGCCGTGTGGTCAGCGTTGCCGGGGCTGCCGTGGATGAGCAACACCACCGGTCGTTCGCGCAGCGAGTCACCGTCGACCGCGAGCCGCTCGCCGTCGACGTCGATGTGCAGGCGCGCACCGTTCACCTCGATGAACACGACAGAACTCCTTCTCGCACCGCCGAGCCGCTTCGGTCGAGCGGACTACTTCTTCCGATGCACCTGCACGGGGAGGTACTGGTAACCGTTCACGAACGACGACAGGTTCCGCTCGGGTTCGCCGACGACCTCGATCCGCTCGAAGCGCTGCAGGGCCTCTTCCCACAGGATCCGCAGCTGCAGGTCGGCGATGCGGGCGCCCATGCAGAAGTGGATGCCATGGCCGAACGACAGGTGACGGTCGGCGTTGGGACGCTCGATGTCGATGTCGTCGGCGTCGTCGCCGAACATCGCCTCGTCACGGTTGGCCGAGCAGTACCAGAGCAGGACCTGATCGTCCTTCTTGATCTGGCGGCCGCGGAACTCGGTGTCCTTCGTGGCGGTCCGACGCATGTACGACAGCGGGGTCTGCCAGCGGATGATCTCGGGGACCATCTTCGGGACGAGGTCCGGGTTGGCGATCAGCTTGTCGTACTGGTCCGGGTACTTGTTCAGCCCGTACACGCTGCCCGACATGGTGTTGCGGGTCGTGTCGTTGCCGCCGACGATCAGCAGGATCAGGTTGCCCAGGTGGGCCAGGACCGACTGGTCCTTGGTGGCCTCGCCATGGGCGAGCATCGAGACGAGGTCGAAGCCGGGGTTCTCCTTGCGCTCCTCCCAGAGCCGCTCGAAGTAGGCGACACACTCGAGCATCTCGTCGCGGAAGTAGGTGCGCGAGTCCTGGACGGTGCCGGGCTCGGGAACGGTCGTGACGACATCGGACCAGTGCGTCAGCTTGCGGCGGTCCTCGAGCGGAAAGTCGAACAAGGTCGCGAGCATCAGCGTGGTGAGCTCGATCGACACCGTGTCGACCCAGTCGAACGTCTCACCCTCGGGCAGCGACTCGAGCACGTTGATGGTGCGCTCGCGGATGTAGTCGTCGATGGTCCGCAGGTTCTTCGGCGCAGAGATGCCCCGCACCGTCTTGCGCTGCGCGGTCTGGTTCGGCGGGTCCATCGAGATGAACGAGTTGAACTCGAGCGCCTCGGGGTCGGGGTCGGTGCCGATCGGGCGGCTGAGCGTGATGCCCTCGGCGGACGAGAAGGTCTCCCAGTCGCCCTCGGCTTCGCGGATGTCGTCCCACGTGGTGATCGACCAGTAGCGGCCGGCCGATGCGAGCTCGTTGAAGTGGACCGGGTCCTCGGCGCGCAGCCGGGTGAAGTGCTCCTGCCAACGATTCTCACGGAAGAGGTGGCCGTTGTACGGGTTGATCTCCTCGATCGTCAGCTCGCTCGCCGACGGCCAGTTCGCCCCGAAACGAGCCTGTTCGCCCTCCGGGTTCCGGAAGCCCTCCCGATTGACCCACTCCTCGCGAGTGAGCGTGCTGTTCGTGTCGGTCATGGCTCTGTCCCTTCGCCGCAACAAGTGCGGTCCCTTCGCCGCAACAAGTGCGGTCCCTTCGCCGCACGCGTGCGGTCCCCCTGCCGCAGACGTGCGGCGTCACCCCAAGAACATCCATCTTCTCGCACGGCGCGTGCAGAAAGCGAGATGGCAGCAGCTCGCGCTCTACGGTCAGCCGCATGACCGACCTCGCCGATCACGTCCTCGTCATCCGTGGCGCGCACAGCTCGCCGTACAGCCGCAAGATGCGAGCGGTGCTGCGGTACCGGCACATCGCCCACGAGTGGGTGGTCCGTGGGTCGGCGTTCGACGAGATGCCCCAGGCGTCGGTACCGGTGATCCCGGTTCTGGGCTGGCGGGACGATGCCGGCGAGTACCACGGCGTCATGCACGACTCGTCGCCCCAGATCACGAAGCTCGAGGAGCTGTACGACGGGCGCAGTGTCGTGCCGACCGATCCGGCAACGGCGTTCCTCGACTTCGTGCTCGAGGACTTCGCCGACGAGTGGGTGTCGAAGGCGATGTACCACTACCGCTGGGTCAACGAACCGGACACCGTGAAGTCCGGCAAGCTGCTGGTACTCGACTCGAGCCTGCAGCTCGACGACCAGCGGGCCGAGCGCGCTGCCCAGTTCGTGATGGATCGGCAGATCAGTCGCCGGGCGATGATCGGTTCGACCAAGGCGAACGCACCGATCATCGAAGGTTCGTACGAGCGTCTCCTCGACGCACTTCAGGTGCACCTCGGCGAGCGGAACTTCTTCTTCGGCGAACGCCCAGGCCGCGCCGACTTCGCGATGTTCGGTCAGCTGATGCCGCTGCTGTGGTGGGACCCGACGCCGATGGCCATCGCCGTCGAACGAGCACCACGAGCGATCATGTGGAACCAGTGGATGGACGACCTCGCCTGGTGGCGGGTCGACGGAGACCAGGGCTGGACGTCCGTCGAGGACGTCGCCGAGACGACTCGCTCGGTGCTCGCAGAGGCGGGCCGCACCTACGCACCGTTCATGGTCGCCAACGCCGGCGCCGTGGCTGGTGGCGCCGACGAACTCGCCTGCGAGATGGAGGGCGGCGAGTACCGCCAGGCGCCGTTCAAGTACCAGGCCAAGTGCCTGGCCTGGATCCACGACGAGTACCGGGCGCTGTCCGACACCGACCGCCGTCGTGTCGACGCCGCACTCGACGGCACCGGCTGCGAGGTGCTGGTGACTGGAGCCTGACCCTCAGGTCACCGCAAGCCATCAATCGAGCTGGCATGGGACAATGCCGACAAGCGGGAAGGGCGAGAGTTCGGATGGTGGGTCGTACGACATCCATGCTGATGGGCCGAGCCGCACTCGTTGCCGCACTTGCACTCGCAGCTGGCTGTTCTGCGACCGAAGAGGGTTCGGCCAGCGAGAGCACCCACGCGGTGGTCGTCGAGTCCGCGCTTCCGGCCCTGTCAGCACCTCCGGCGGCCGTCATCCCCGACCTCCCGGTCAGCAGCGTGCGAGAACCAGTTGGCATCGACGCCCTCGCGTCGTCGCTCGCCGAGATCGGACTCGAACCCGACCGGATCGTCGAGCTCCCGGGCTCCGACAAGATGGGCCTGGTGCTGACGGTTCCCGCTGCTGACGCAACTGCAGCTTGGGTGGCGCTCCGCCGACTCACGCCGGCGACCGGATGGCACCCGGTCGTCACCGGTGGCGAGTCGTTGTTCGAGCGGGGCAGCACTGAGCTCGACCGGCTCCTGTGGCGAGCGAACGTGAGGGTCAGCGACTCGCGGAACCCGGATTCGATGTTGTCCACAGCGGAGACGATCGACCCTCCTGCATGGTTCGCAGAGCGGGCCGAGGCGTTGTCGATCGACCTCGACGAGATGACGATCACCGGCGAACTCCAAAGAGCCCCCGAACCGGAGGAAACCGACGGTCTCGCCGACCCTGTAGACCAGTCAGGGATGAGCTCGAGTCGCCTCGTCGAGCTCATCCTCCTGCCGGCCAGCCAGCCATGGGAGTCCCCTGCCTACCTTCTCTGGGGAGGCGTGAACGAACAACCGGACACCGAGGTTCAGGTTGCGCTC
This sequence comes from Acidimicrobiales bacterium, assembly GCA_020631315.1. The sequence continues at coordinate 3,525 of JAHDHM010000172.1, read as the reverse complement.
GCACGCCGCTGGTTCGAGACCTACGGCGCCGAGATCATCCGGATGACGGAATCGACGATCGAGTTCATCGTCCCCCGCTCGCCTTCGACAGACTCCGAAGCCATCGAGCTCGCCGTAGAGCACCTGCTGTACGCACCCGACAGCGCCGATCGGTCGCCCGGCGCCTTGGCTGATCAGGCGGCCGAACTGCTCGACGCCGACCTGTGGTTCTTCTGGTGGGACTGACGATACGAGCTGCTGTCAGCTGGCTCACGTGACGGACTGGACGGTGCCGTCGCCGGCCGGGTCGGCGCCGCCGTCGAGGCGGTCACCGTCGACCCTGATGCCGTGGACGACGGCGAAGTCATGCGTGCGGTGGCTGCGGATCACCTCGTAGCCGTCGGCTTCGAGGGCGTCGGTCACCGACGAGGGCGCGCCGTTGGCGACGTCGATGGCGTCACTCGTGGCGGACACCCGAGGCGCCGACACGGCGTGCAGCATGTCCATGCCGTGATCGACGACGTTGAGCACCGCCTGGGTGACACCCATTGCGATCTGGGTGCCGCCGGGTGCACCGAGCGCCATCGCCAGCTCGTCGCCGCCGAACACCATCGTCGGGCAGATCGAACTGAAGCGGCTCTTGCCCGGAGCGAGGCTGTCGGCGTTGCCAGGGCGAGGATCGAACACGCCCATGCAGCCGTTGAACATGAAGCCGAGGCCATCGGTGATC
>JAHDHM010000172.1:0-2806 GCA_020631315.1 Acidimicrobiales bacterium | reverse complement strand
CCAGCGAGTGCGTCATCGACGCCGCGTTGCCGTCGCGACCACGACGACATGCGTGGTGTCAGGTGACTCGTAGGCGAGACGGGTGACCGTCGCCCGCTCCCCTGCCGTCACCGACGCGGCATGCGTCGCGGCGTGTTCCGCGGACAGCAGCTTCTCGACCGGCACGTCGACGAGGCCGGGTCGCCGACGAACGTGTCCTTGTCGACTGTCGCTCGCTTCATGACCTCGGTGACGGTGCGCACGTAGTCGACGCTGTTGTGGCCCATCGCCGCCAGGTCGAAGTGCTCGAGCACGTTGAGCATCTCGAGCACCATGACCCCGCCGCCGGGCGGGTGGTTCGTGGTGATGCGACGGCCCCGATACTCACCTGCCAGCGGGTCGTCGTGGACCGTGCAGTACGAGGCGAGATCCTGCTCGGACAGCAAGCCGCCATGTGCGGCCATGTCCTCGACGATCCGTTCGGCGATCCGGCCCGTGTAGAACGCGTCGGCGCCCTCGTCGGCGATGATGCGCAGCGTCGCCGCCATGTCGGGATTGCGCAGCACGTCACCGGCGCGCTTGAGCTCGCCGTCTGGGCGGAAGTACAGCTCTCGCCCGGTGGCCGAGAAGGCCAAGCGATAGCGGTTGTCGGCCCGTCCGAGGGCGGCACCGTCGACCCACCACCGGGCCGTGTGGGGTCGGATGACGACGCCCTCTTCGGCCCGGCGCATGGCCGACGATCTCCGCCCAGTCCTTCACACCCCATGTGGTCTGGGCCTCGAAGTAGGCCCGCATCGAGCCCGGCGTGGCGATGGCGCCGTAGCCGACGCCGTTGACGTGGCCCTCGAGCACGAACCCGAAACCGTCACGGGTCTCGCCGAGGATGAGGCCCTCCCACTGATCCGGGCGAGTCGCGAGCGGAGAACGGGCGTGGAAGTCGATGCAGCGATGCACACCGTCGCCCGGCAGGAACACCTGCAGGTTCCCGAACCCGGCGATGCCGCACATCTGCGGATCGACCACGCCGGCCACGAGACCGGCAGCGATCACTGCATCGACGGCGTTGCCGCCCGAGCGCAGCACCGCGGCGCCGGCCTCGACGGACTCCGGCTGTGCGGCGACGACCATCCCGTGCTCGTACCGACACATCCGACTCCCCTCACGTCTGCTCCCCCGGCACGCCGTGTGCCCGTGGCCAGTTCAGCCGATTCGAGCGTGCAGGTGTGAGAGCGGATGGCCGAGCACCTGCTGGGCCAGCTCGCCGAACCGGAGCGCCGCGAGGTCGCCCATGTACGGCCCGACGGCCTGCATGCCGATCGGCAGGCCGTCGATCAGCCCGACCGGGATCGCCAGTGCCGGCAGATACGTCGGGTTCGCCATGCTGGCCCAGAACCACTGTTCGTAGATCGAACACTCGACACCGTTGACCACGACGGTCCGCTCGCTGAACGGCCGCGTCGTGTCGTGCGGCTGCGCCGTGGTGGGGGTCACGGGCGTCAGCAACAGGTCGACGTCGCGGAACCAGTCGCGCAGCGCGAGCCGATCCCGCTCACGCTGGTTGTCGAGGTCGATCCACTCCCGATACGTGAGCCGTTGCGCCTGTGCGGTCAACGCGGCGCGGTCTCGGATGCCGGCGTCGTAGCGGGCGAGCTGCTCGGGTGTCGGCGGGTCGTCCGGGCCCGACGCAGCAGCTCGACCGATCTGGAGACCGACCTCATGGGCTCGGACGAGCAGCTCGATGTCGGGCGGCGCCGTGACATGCAAGCCCGCGGCGACCAGTTCGTCGATCGCCGACCGCAACAGCGACGTGACCGCATCGTCCTGCGCGCCGATCGGGTTGTCGAGCAGCACGCCGACGGTGAACTCCGACAGCGACGTCTTCTCGCACGCCGGAGGGCACATGTAGGGCTCCCACAGGACCGGCAGCGCCATCGAGAGGTCGGCGACGGTGCGACCGATCGGGCCGACCACGTTGTTGTCGACCATGCCCTCGTGTCCGGGGAACGTGTGGCCGTGCTGGGAGACGAGGCCGTAGCTCGGCTTCAGCCCGGCGAGGCCCTGGTAGTTGGCGGGCCAACGGATCGAACCGCCGATGTCGCTGCCGACTTCGAGCGACGCCATCCCGGTGGCGACCGCCGAGGCCGACCCGCCGGACGACCCGCCCGCACTGCGGTCGCTGTCCCACGCGTTGCCGGTGCGACCGTGGATCTCGTTGAACGTCTGCCAGTCCCCGAGGTGCTTCGGCACGTTGGTCTTGCCGTAGATGACGGCACCGGCGGCCTTCAGCTGCTTGATCAGGTCGGCGTCCTCCGTTGGCCGGTGGTCGGCGTGCAGCGGATTGCCCCAGGTGGAGGGCATGCCGGCCACGTCGATCGAGTCCTTGATCGTCATCGGCAGACCGTGGAGTGGGCCGAGATCGTCGCCCCGGGCAGCAGCTGCGTCGGCGTCACGGGCAGCGGCCCACGCCGCGTCGAGGTAGGTGAACACGACCGCGTTCAGCTCCGGGTTGTGGCGCTCGAACCGAGCCAGGCAGGCATCGAGCAGCTCGACAGCAGACAGCTCGCCCTGGCCGATCAGCCGTCGTTGCTCGGTCGCGCTCAGCAGCGCCGGGTCGCTCACTGCCAGGGCAGACGGTCGAGGTCGAGGTTGCCGCCGGTGACGATGATGCCGACACGCTTGCCGGCCAGCTGCTCCTGCGCGGCCACCGCCGCGGCGTAGCCGACGGCACCCGATGGCTCGATGACGGCCTTGAGCACGCTCCACATGAGGCGCATCTCGTTGACGATCTCGTCGTCGGTGACCGTGATGACCTGATCGACGTCGCGCT
>JAHDHM010000171.1 GCA_020631315.1 Acidimicrobiales bacterium | reverse complement strand
GGATCTGACGCGACGAAGCCGAGGCGCACCGGCCTCGGCTTCGTGATGTGGCACCCCCAACGGGATTCGAACCCGTGCTGCCGGCGTGAAAGGCCGGTGTCCTAGGCCGCTAGACGATGGGGGCTGGGACCGCATCAGGATAGAGGCACGACGAGCATCGGCGCGCCGGAATCGCGACGGTCGTCCAAGCTGTTCCCGTGATCGTGTCTGCGACCGGGGTTCTGCGTCTCCTCTCTGCTGCGGTCGTGGGCTATGTCTGCGGCCTGTTCCCGACCGCGGATCTCGTGGCGCGGCGCCACGGTGTCGACCTGCGTGAGTCCGGAACCGGCAATCCGGGTGCCGCGAACGCCGCGGGTCAGCTCGGCGCGACCGCCGGACTCGAGGTGATGGCCGGCGACATCGCCAAGGCCGTCGTGGCCGGTCGCGTCGGCGGTCTCGTCGCCGGCGACCTGGGCATCCACCTCGGCTCGACCGGCGCGGTCATCGGGCACTGCCATCCGGTCACTCACCCGGGCAAGGGCGGGAAGGGTGTGGCTGCCAGCGTCGGTCAGGTTCTGGTGTCGTTCCCGGTGTACTTCCCGATCGATGCTGCGGTCGCTGTGGCAACGGCGGCGATGCCGGTCTGGAAGCAGCGTGCGTTCGCCGCCACGGCCACCGCTTCGGCGGTGTGGGTCGGTGCGTCGGCTCTGTGGTGGCGTCGTGGCTGGCGAAACGGATGGGGCCCCGAGCCGACCGCGGCGCTTCCGATCGCGGCGGCAGTGTCGAGTGTGGTGATTGCCGAACGTTTCGTCGCAGCGGAACGCGCTGCAGCTGCACGGGGTTGACGGTCCCGTGCCACAGATCGCCATCGTCACCGACTCCAACGCCCAGCTCCCCGAAGCCCTCGTGGAGCGCCTGGACGTCACGGTGGTCGACATTCCGATCGTCATCGACGGGGACAGTCGGCCCGAGCGCGAGATCGACGTCGACGACTTCTATGCACGTCTCGCCGAGGGCGCTGAGGTCTCCACGAGTCAGCCGTCGCCCGGCGACTTCGCTGCGGCCTACCGACGACTTGCGTCCGACGGTGCCGACGCCATCGTGTCGATCCACGTCGGCAGTGCACTGTCCGGGACGACGAACAGCGCACGCCTCGCGGCGGAGCTGGTCGACGTGCCCGTCGACATCGTCGACACCGGGCAGACGTCGTTCTCCATCGGACTGTGTGTGACCGCCGCTGTGGCGGCGCGCGACGGCGGCGCTGACGGCGATGCCGTCGCGGATGCGGCACGTTCGGCGGCGACCCGCCTGGGCAACGTCTTCGTCGTGAGTGGCCTCGTGCTCGCGGACGGCGGCGGTCGTCTCGACGTGCACGGCGCTGCCGACGTCTCGGCCGACGAGGTACCGGTCGTTCGGCTCGCAGGGACCGACCTCGATGTCGTCGCGTCGGTGCGAGATCTCGACGCCGCGGTCGCAGCGATGGTCGACACGATCGCCCGAGAGCCGGGCCCGCTACGCGTGGGCGTCGGGGTGGGCGACCGTGGGGTGATGGCGATCCACGACCGGATGCTCGAGCGCCTGCGCGCGATGGACCACGTCGTCGACGTCATCTCGTACCGCTGCGGGCCGTCGGTGGGAGCGTTCTCCGGTCCCGGTGTGGCCGGCGCGGCCTGGCTGCGCCTGGGCTGACGTCGCGACGTATCCGGTCTCGGCTCAGCGGTCCGGGTCGAACGGGCCGGCGTCGACGGCTTCGACCAGCTCCCCGAGCAGATGGCCGAGGTAGTGGTACGTCGCCAGAGCTGCGGTCGCCGGGTCGTCGCTCTCGAAGTCGAGCGGTTCGTCTTCCTCACCCACGTCGAGTCGGGTGCCGAGCACGAGCCGCATGTCGTTGATCGTCGCGATCCATGCCGCGTGCTGCTCGTCGTCGAGCGACTCCTCCTGGAGGGTCGCCTCGACCGTGTCGAGTCGGTCCAGGCGAGCCGCCAGGAGTCGGTCACGCTGGGTCTCCTGGTAGGCCGCCTCCGCCTCGACGTCCTCGGGATGTGCGGTCGGGAAGAGCCGGACGATCGCCGGGTCGAGCTCGCCCGAGGGAGCCACGCCCACCAGCACGTCACGCAGCTGGGGCAGCAGATGCTCGAGCAGCTCGCGCTCCTGCTCGTCGATCTTCACGATCACGCGACCGTTGGAGCGCCGGATCCGGCGGCGGAAGGAGAACGCCATGCCTACTCGTCCTTCTGCATCGTCGCCCACAGCCCGAACTCGTGGAGACGGAACACGTCCCGTTCGGCCTCGGCCTTCGTGCCGTTCGACACGACGGCGCGGCCCTTGTGGTGCACGTCGAGCATGAGCTCGGTCGCCTTCTCGTGGCTGTAGCCGAACAGCTTCTGCAGCACCATCACGACGTAGCTCATCAGGTTGATGGGGTCGTTCCACACGAGCACGACCCAGGGGACGTCCTCTTCGGTGAGCGTGTCACCTTCGTCGTGGCGTGTCGGAGTGGGGGAGGTGCTCACCGATGTGCTCCCGCCGGTTCGAGGTCCGGTGCGACGTCGACATCGGCGTGACTGTGGCGTGGCCAGCCGATCGTGAACCCGAGACGGATCGCCAGGATCCACACTGCGCAGGCGCCGGCGATGTGCAAGGCGACGAGCAGCTCCGGGATGTCGGCGAAGTACTGGACGTACCCGATGACCCCCTGGGACGCGACGACCACCGCGAACGTGCGGACCATCGGACGGAACCCAGCGTCACCTTCGATGCTCTCGGTCGTGACGAACATCGCGAGCACGAGGAAGACCAGGACCCACACGAGACCGCCGTGGTTGCGCGCTGCTGCGGGCAGATCGACGGCCAGCCGCTCGACGTGCTCGTCGCCGGCATGTGGGCCGGCGGCAGTCACCACCGTGCCGAGGAAGACGACGCCGGTGGTCACGAGCACCGAGGCGCGGGCGAGGAGACGAAGTCGCCTCGAGGGCGCCGCGGCGACGGAAGTGCCGTGGGCGATGTGATGGAGCGCCACCGCGAACCACAGGGTGGCCATCGCGAGCAGGAAGTGGACCATCACCACCTCGGGCCGCAGTTCCCACACCACGGTGAACCGACCCCAGATCGCGTTCGCGAACACGCCGACGACCAACGCCCACGCCCACGGGATGAGTCGACGATTCGGCGTGGCGAGGCGGTAGGCGCCGACGAGGGCTGCCAGTGCGGCGAAGCCGACCGGGATGGTGATCAGCCGGTTGCCGAATTCGATGAGGCTGTGGAAGTCGGACTCGGGGATCAGCGACTGCTCGGAGCAGTTGGGCCAGTCCGAACACCCGAGTCCGGATCCGGTGAGGCGGACCGCAGCTCCGCACACGACGATGACGACCAGCCAGCCCACGGTGAAGGAGGTGAGCCGGGCGTACCGGGCGTCGCTGACTCTCCAGCGTGAGGATCGGGCCGGGGCGGCCGGCGCACTGGGCTGTTCCACGACCACAGACGGTATTGGGCTGGCGACGCGATCGAAAACGAGCGCCGCCCCTTTTCGCACAGGCCCCTTCCGGTCTCGTCGACGTCGCTGGCTCGTCCCCTGCTCGGCTCCTCCACGGTGGCTGGAGACGCCTGTCGCTCGTCACGATCGCGCGATTGAAGCCGTCTCGGGCTGGAGGTGTGCCGCCCGACGATCTATCGTCTCCCCCCGTGACCGACGTCCGCGCGACCCCCAGCGCCGAGTCGCGGCCCGCTCCCGCCCCACGTCGCCGGGTCATGGCGTACGTGGCGTTGACCAAGCCGCGCATCATCGAGCTGCTGCTCGTGACCACCGTGCCGACGATGATCGTCGCCGAGCGCGGTCTGCCGTCGGTGTGGCTCATCGTCTGGACCGTCGTCGGTGGCACGCTCGCCGCCGGTGGTGCGAACGCCTACAACATGTACGTCGATCGTGACATCGACCGTCTGATGGAGCGGACCAAGGGACGTCCGCTCGTCACCGGCGAGATCGCTCCGGCACACGCGCTGATCTTCGCCACCGCTCTGGAGATCGCTGCCTTCGCACTGCTCTGGTCGCAGGTGAACCTGCTGTCGGCGATTCTCGCCGCGTCGGCGTGCGCCTTCTACGTCCTCGTCTACACGATCTGGCTGAAGCGCACGTCGACGCAGAACATCGTGATCGGCGGTGCCGCAGGCGCCGCGCCGGTGCTCATCGGCTGGTCGGCCGTGACGAACACCGTCGGTGTCGAGGCGTGGGTCCTGTTCGCCCTCATGTTCATGTGGACGCCCCCGCACTTCTGGGCGCTCGCCATCAAGTACGCGGAGGACTACCGCGCCGCCGACGTGCCGATGCTGCCGGCGGTCGCGACGCCCACGAACACGGCCCGCCAGATGGTTGCCTACACCGTGCCGGTCGCCGTCCTGGGTGTGGTGTTCGGTCCGGTCGCCGACCTCGGCTGGATCTACCTCGCCGTCGCCGTGCTCGCCGGAGGTGCGTTCCTCTGGCACACGGTCAGCCTCTTGAACGACCTGAGTGCCCGCCGAGCAATGAAGGTGTTCGGTTACTCGATCACGTACGTGACGCTTCTGTTCGCCGCCATGGCGGTCGACGTGTTCGTCACGGTCGGAGTCTGAGCCCGGCCCTCATCACCCTGTCGCATCTCGACGGTGCTTCCTCATCGTTTCGATGCCTGCCATCCTGCTGACTAGAGTCCTGTCCCGAATCCAACCGATCTGCCACGCGAGCCGCGTCGCGCGCATCAGCGCCCTCGGCGAACCTGCGGCGTCATGCGTCCCGTGGAGTGAGTTCCTGCGATGACCGAAACCTCCGAAGTCCCTGTGTCGAGCGCTGCTCGTCCGATGGAGGACCCTTCCCTGCTCGGCCTTGTGAACACCAACGACCATCGTCGCATCGGTCGCATGTTCATGGTCAGCGCGCTGGGGTTCTTCGTGTTGACGGCAGTGCTGTCCGCACTCGTGTCGCTCGACCTGACGAGCAGCGACGGTTTCGTCGTGCTCGACGCCGACAGCTGGGCACAGGCGTTCGCGCTCACCCGTGACGCTGCGGTGTTCCTGGTGCTGCTGCCGTTCTTCATCGGTCTGGCGATCTACGTGGTGCCGGCACAGATCGGTGCCAAGACCGTGGCGTTCCCGAGGGCCGCACTGGCGTCGTTCTTCACCTGGAAGTTCGCCTCGTTGGTGCTCATCGGCGCCTACCTCGTCAACGGCGGCCCGTACGGCGGCGTCCGTGGCGATGCCGAGGGCGTCGACCTGCACCTCATCGCACTCGGCACGACGGTGGCAGCGCTGCTGCTCGGCGTCGTGGTCGTCGTGACCACGATCTTCTCGATGCGGGCTCCGGGCCTCAACCTCGATCAGGCGTCCCCGTTCACCTGGGCCACCTTCGTCACCGGCGTCGGCCTCCTGCTGACGCTGCCGGTCCTGATCGCGATGGCGTCGTTCCTCTACATCGACCACCGCTACAGCTCACGCTTCGACGTCGACTTCCTCGGCGGCAACACCGCCATCTGGGACCACATCGAGTGGGTGTACCGGGCACCGACGCTCTACCTGTTCCTCGTGCCGGTGATCGGCGTGATGGCAGAGATCCTCCCGGTCGCCGCCCGCCGCCGCGTGCTGCTGCCGGCCATCTCCACCGCAGCCATCGGTGCCGTCGCCATGTTCGGGCTCGGCGCCTGGACCCAGCTCAACGGCGTCGAGGGCGGCACCATCGCCGACGGATGGCAGGGCATCGTCTACGTCGGCATGTTCTCCGGCGCCAAGCTCGCCATCCTCGTCGTCATCGGCCTGCACCTCGCCACGCTCGGCATCAACAAGGTCGTGCCGCCGACGACGGCGCCCTTCCTCGCTGCGCTCGGCGCGGCAGTGCTGCTCGCCATCGGTTCGGTCCACGGTGGGCTCGGTGCCGGTCTCGACTGGCTCGACTCGGTCGGCTGGGACTGGCGCGACACGCTCGGCCTCGACCCGGCGGCTGCGCTTCGTCTGACCACGTGGAACGACGCACAGTTCCTCCTCACCGTCGGCGCCGGCGCTCTCGGCATCGCTGCGGCCATGAACTGGTGGGCTCCCATCGTGTTCGGTCGCCACATGAACCCGGCCCTCAGTCGCCTCACCGTGTTGGCGCTGCTCGGCGGCGCCTTCATCGGCGGCCTCGGCCCGGCCCTCGCCGGTCTGCTCACCGGTCAGCCCGGTGGACCGGCCACCAACTCGATCTACGACTCGATCAGTGACCCGAACACGGCGCTCAACACCATCGGCGCCGTCGGTGTGATCATCTTCGCTGCCGGCGTGGCGCTGCTCGCGCTCGACGTCATCGTGTCGTTGCTGCTCGGCAAGGGTGCCGAAGCCGACGACGATCCCTGGGGCGGTTTCACCGCCGAATGGGACACCACCCACGAGGGTCTACCCGCCCTGACCTCGGGCACCCCGCTGCTCGACGCCCGTGACGCAGAGGAGGTCAGCGTCTGATGTCGGACGCCACCATCGCACTCCCGCCGGGCGGTCGTACCGCTCCTCGAAGCCAGTTCGTGGCGACCGGCCTGACGATCGTCGCCGGCATGTCGCTCATGGCCGGCCTCATCGGCTTCTACATGAGCCGCCGTCATGCCGTCGACGCACCCGGTCAGAACTGGGTTCCCGACGACGTCGTCATGCCCAACGCACCGCTCGTGATGACCGTCATCACGGCGCTCATGGCCTCGATCATCGGTCACTGGTGTGTCTGGGCCGCCAAGCGCCGCGAGCAGGGCCACACTCTGCTCGGCCTGGGCTCGACGATCCTGCTGATCGTCGCCTTCCTGAACATGGTGATCTTCTCGATGAACGAGATGGACATCGCCATCGGCACCAGCGAATGGCACAACCTGGTGTTCACCATCACCGGGTACGTCATCGCTCTGACGATCATCTCGATCGTCTATCTGATGCTCATGGGCCTGCGCACCGTTGGTGGTGACCTCGGTGACGAGGGCGCTGCGCTGTTGAACGGTGCCGTCTGGTTCTGGGATTTCGTGTTCGTCGCCTGGTGCGCCGCCTGGTACGCCATCTACGTGGTGAAGTGAGGTAGCGACAATGTTCGGAACCGCCACCAAGTACTTCGCAGGTCTCACCTTCCTGCTCATCGGCGCCGCGACCGTCTTCGGCATCGGCACCGCCGCCAACGGCAACGGTGACGTCGCCTTCTTCGGCACCGTGGTGCTCGGCACCATGGGTGTCGCCACCGGCTTCCTCACCTGGCTGTCGCTCGAAGCCGGCGACGGCGCCTCGGCCGACCGGGACCGTGAGGCTCACTACGAGCCGACGCCCACCTACTGGCCGATCATGTCGGCTGCGGGCATCACGTTCCTGATCGTCGGTCTCGTGATCAACACCCAGCTGGCCATCTTCGGCCTGCTCGTCGTGATCGTCGCCGCCATCGAGTGGACCCTGTCGGCTTGGGCCGATCACCGGTC
>JAHDHM010000170.1 GCA_020631315.1 Acidimicrobiales bacterium | reverse complement strand
AGCATCGGTCGACGGTGTTCGGCCTGCTGCAGGCCCTCATCTTGATCTCGAACGGCTTGGGGGCCTGGATCGGCGGCATCTTCGTCGAGTGGTTCGGCCCTGAGCTCGGTGTGCAGCTGCTCATGGCCTCGGCGTTCTTGTCGGTCTGGTTCGTGGTGCCGCGCCAGACACAGCGGGTCCTGCGGGCGCCCGAGGGTCGGACCACGAAGCGTGGTGAAGCGCTCACCGTCGAGCAGCTGCTCGACGACCTCATCGTCCCGCCCGTGCATGGTGAGGAGCGGCTGCTCGCCCACTCCTCGTGACCTCGCGGACTCGACGCGCGGTGGCCCCACGCGGAAAGGGCCGGCTCCATCGACATCGTCGTGGCGCCGGCCCGGATCCATTGAACGACGTCAGGTCAGGCCTGACGGGAGGCTCAGCTCCAAGTCGACGAACGCTTCATGGTGGTCGCACCTCCTTCCCCCGGTCATGTGCGATGAGCTCGCACGCTTCTGCGCTGTGCCCGCGCTGCGGGCGGAGATGGGTCCACACAGGTGGGGCCGTCTCCGGCCGGGATGTTCACCCTCTGCGTCAGGGTCCGAGGGACCCCTGGCCGAGGGTGTGCGAACCATAACGCGCGCTATGTGTGGCCACAAGAGCGCCCTGATCTGCGTGTGACGGGCGAGCCGCCGGACGCGCCTTCCCGTCCTCGAACCGGTCTCGGATGGGCGTCTCGGCTACCTTGGCCCCGCATCCGGGCCTGTCAGGACAGCCCGGCGTCCGGACGCCTCGCCGCGGCCCGGAACGGGGACTCACGACGCAGGGGGCGGACGATGACGCAGTGGCTGATCGAGGGAACGATCGACGAGCGCTGGCCGATCAACACCAGAGGCAACGTCGGCGAGGTGTTCCCCGAGGTCGTGACGAAGCTCGGCTACGAACTCGGCGTCGTTCCCGGCGAACGAGGCTGGCGCCGCTCGTACTCGGACCTCGGCATCATGAGCCCAGGCGACTTCAGCAGCGACGATCCGGTCATCATCGGGCTCTACGGCGGCTACACGTATCTGAACCTGTCGTATCTGCGGATGATGGGCGTCCGTGCGCCGGGTTCGTCGGCCGAGGCCATCGACGTCTCGTTCTTCGGCGAGGGCAACCCGCCTCCCTATGTGCCTCGCAAGGGCGACAAGAGCATCCGCTCGTCGCTGCGGATCCTGAAGACGGTCCTGACCGCGCTCGGGACCCGCGAACTCCCCGACGTCGTGATCGACAGCTTCAAGCGCACGCAGGACTTCGAGCAGCAGCGTCCGTCGCTCGACGCACCGGACCAAGAACTGCTCGACTACATGTACGCGTTCCCCGACGTGTTCGAGTTCGTCTTCGCCAACCACATGACCACCACTGCGGTCGCCGCGATCGTTTCCGGCGTGTTGGCCGATGCTTCGGCCGCGGCCGGCGAGCCGGGCCTCGTCACCCACCTGATCGGTGCTGCTGGTGACGTGAAGTCCGCGGAGTACTCACGCGACCTGTACGAGATCGCACGCCAGGTGCGCACCTCGGAACAACTCGTCGGCTTGTTCGACGGTGGCGTCGACGGACTGCTCGGGCGTCTCGACGAGCTGCAGGGCGAGGACGTCGACACGTTCCGTGGCCTGTTCGATCGCTTCATCGACACCCACGGGCATCGCGGCCCGAACGACTGGGAGGTGTCGTCCCGTACGTGGGACAACACCCCCGACCTCGCCCTGGTCGCCATCGACCGGATGCGTCTGGCCGACGAGGACCTGTCCCCCAGCACCCGCCTCGGGGACGACGACGCCAAGCGCGCCGCGGCCATCGAGAAGGTCCGGCCGCACCTGAAGCTGCTCGACAAGCAGAACTTCGACAAGGCGATCCTCGCGGCTCCGTACTGGTCGCAGGCCCGAGAGGCGACGCGCGACCGGGCTGTGCGAGTGATCCTGCCCGTGAAGCAGGTGTACCGCGAGCTGGTCCGTCGAGCCGCCGAGCGTGGCGGTGAGCCCGATCCGGTGAAGGTCGCGCTGCTGTCGCCCTACACCGAGCTCCCGAAGTACCTCGAAGACCCGGCATCGCTGACCGACGTGTTGGCCGAACGAGCAGCCCTTCACGCCCGCTACTCGGCGGTCACACCCCGGTTCTTCATCAACGGGCAGCACGAGGTGCCGTCGCTCGAGGAGTTGGAGGCCGAGACCGCGGCAACCGCCTCCGCTGGAGCTGCGGCCACGGGCGAGGTGCTGACCGGCAGCGCCGGATGCTCCGGTGTGGCCGAGGGCTCGGTCCGGGTCGTGATGGACCCCGCCGAGGCGCTCGACCTGGAACCCGGCGAAGTGCTCGTCGCGCCGTTGACCGATCCGTCCTGGACGCCGCTGTTCCTCCCGGCTGCTGCCGTGGTGGTGAACGTCGGCGCGCTGATGAGCCATGCGGTGATCGTGTCGAGGGAGCTCGGGATTCCGTGCGTCGTCGCCGTCGAGGGTGCGACCGATCGGCTCGAGACCGGCATGCGGGTGCGTGTCGACGGCACGGCCGGCACCGTCACGGTGCTGTGAGCGGCCGCGTCGACGCGGCGGACCACACGAAGCGGCTGACCTGACGACGCGGCGCTGGGCGCTCGACGTGCCCAGTGTCTGACGGGGCCCGTGTCGCACCGCCGGTGTAGCGTTCGTCACATGTCGAAGATCAGGACCATGGGGGAACTCACCGCGCACCACGCTGCGGCGCGCGGTGACAAGGAAGCGCTCGTCGGCGAGCGCACGCTGACCTACTCCGAGCTGCACGCCGAGTCGTGCCAGGTCGCCAACGCGCTCGCCGCAGCAGGCGTCGGTTCCGAGGACCGCGTCGGCTTCGTCGGGAAGAACATCATCGAGTACTTCACCCTCACCTGCGGTGCCGCCAAGCGCAACGCCGTGAACGTGGCCGTCAACTGGCGTCTCGCCCCGCCGGAGATGGACTACATCCTCACCAACGCCGAGGCCAAGGTCGTCCTCGTCGAGCCGGAGTTCCTCGACCACGTGTCGAAGATGGAGCTCAGCCTCAACCCGATCATCGTCTGTGTCGGTGACGCCGGCGACAGCCCGGTCGAGACCGTCAGCTACACCGACTTCATCGCCGGCCACGGGACCGACGAGGAGCTGCTCCCGAGTGGCCCCGACGACACCGCCCTCCAGCTCTACACGTCGGGCACGACCGGCCTGCCGAAGGGCGCCGAGCTGTCCAACAAGAACCTGTTCTCGATCGTCGACCCGCTGTCGGAGATCATGAACCTCGACGTGGACGGCATCCTCCTCCACGTCCTGCCGCTGTTCCACATCGGCGGCTCCGGCGTGGCCATCGTCGGGCTCTACCACGGCTGCCGCAACGTCCTACACCGCGATGTCGACCCGATGGCGATCATCAACGACATCGGTGCCCATCAGATCACCCACTCGTTCATGGTCCCGGCGCTGCTGCAGTTCCTGCCGCTCATGCCCGGTGCCAGCGACGCCGACTATTCGTCGCTCAAGACCATCCTGTACGGGGCCTCGCCGATCACCGAAGAGGTCCTGGTGGCATCGATGGCGCTCACCAAGGCACCGCACTGCCAGGTGTACGGCCTCACCGAGACCACCGGCGCCATCACCATCCTGCTGCCCGAGGACCACGACCCGGGTGGCGAGCGTGCCCACCTGCTGCGTTCGGCCGGTACCGCCGTGCCGGGCGTCGAGCTGCGCATCGTCGACGACGAGGGCAACACGCTCCCCAACGGTGAGATCGGCGAGATCTGGTGCCGCACCGTCCAGAACCTGAAGGGCTACTGGCGCAACCAGGAAGCCACCGACAAGGTCTTCCCCGAGGGTCGTGACGAGGAGGGCTTCGGCTGGTTCGCCACCGGCGACGCCGGCTACCTCGACGACGAGGGCTTCCTGTTCATCCGTGACCGGGTCAAGGACATGATCGTGTCCGGCGGCGAGAACGTGTATCCCGCCGAGGTCGAGAACGCGCTGATGAGCCACCCCGAGGTCGCCGACTGCGCCGTCATCGGTGTGCCGTCGGAGAAGTGGGGCGAGACGGTCAAGGCGATCATCGTCCCGGCCGAGGGCACTGACCCATCCGAGGAGAGCGTCATCGCACACTGTGTCGAGCTGCTCGCCAAGTTCAAGTGCCCGACCTCGGTCGACCGCATCGACGTGATCCCCCGCAACCCGTCGGGCAAGATCCTCAAGGTCGAGCTCCGCAAGCCCTACTGGGAAGGCTACGACCGCGCGGTGAATTGATGCTGCCGGAGTTCGCGGCGGGCGATGGCCATGAGGTGGACCTCGTCGGGTCCGTCCGCGATCCGCAGGGCACGTAGCTGGGCGTACCAGCGCGCCAGCGGGGTGTCGTCACTGACCCCCGCGGCGCCGTGCACCTGAATCGCTCGATCGACCACGTCGGCCGCGGCCCGCAGCACGGCGACCTTGATCGCCGACATCTCGGGTGCTGCGGCCTTGTCGCCCTGCGTGTCCATCACGTGGGCGGTCCGCAACACCATCAGGCGCGCACCTTCGATGGCGATCCGGGACTCGGCGATCCAGTCCCCCACGTTCGCCCGTGACGAGACCGGCGCACCGAACGTGGTGCGCTGCTGGGCCCGCTGGCACATGAGCGCCAGCGCAGCTTCGGCGATGCCGAGCGTGCGCATGCAGTGCTGCACACGTGCGGGTCCGAGCCGTGCCTGGCCGATCGCGAAGCCACCACCGACCTGGCCGAGGAGGCCGTGCTCGTCGACCCGGACCCCGTCGAGCTCGAGTTCGCAGTGGCCGTCGTCGTCGAGATAGCCGAACTTCGGCAGGTTCCGAACGACCCGCAGCCCGTCGGCCTCTCTGGGAACGAGGAACACCGAGTGGCGGAGGTGCCGTGACGCCTCGACATCGGTGTTCGCCATCACCATCAGGTAGGCGCAGTTCGGGTGCAGCACGCCCGAGATCCACCACTTGCGGCCGGTGAGCCGCCAGCCGTCACCGTCGGGGGTGGCGGTGCAGGCGATGTTGCTGGCGTCGGACGAGGCGACATCAGGCTCGGTCATCGCGAACGCGGACCGGATCTCGCCGGCCAGCTGGGGTCGCAGCCATCGATCCCACTGGTGTTCGGAGCCGTACGCGATGAGCGCGTCGCCGTTGATCGAGCTCGGCGCGTCGGTGTTCGTCGCCTCCTGAGCTGTCCGTGACGTGCCGAGCCGCTCGGCGATCGGGGCGTACTCGAGGGAGGTCAGGCCCGGTCCCCAGTCCGGGTTCCGGACGTTCAGGTTCCAGAGGCCGAGGTCACGTGCCTCGTCCTTCAGCAGTTCGATCGTCGGCGGTTGCTGGCCCGAGTTGGCAGCGCGTTCGGCGGCGATGGCGTGTTCGGCCGGTTCGATGCGGTCGACGATGAAGCGATCGAGCCGTTCCAGCACCTCGGCCGAGCGAGCGGTGTTGTCGAACATCACGACGAGCGCTGCGTGCCGACCCGCAGCTCTCTGAACGGCACATCACGATCCACGGACGGT
This sequence comes from Acidimicrobiales bacterium, assembly GCA_020631315.1. Next base: position 1,945 of record JAHDHM010000170.1, on the reverse strand, counting down.
TCACGTGGCAGGCCCAGGGCACGCTCACCCAACGTGTTCCGCTGGATCTCGTCGGTGCCACCACCGAGGCTCATCCCCCGGCAGTTCATGACCTGGTGAGCGAACCAGTCAGGGTCGACGTCGCCCGTCTCCCAGGCGACGCCCCCGGGAAAGCTCAACTGCGCACCGAGGGCCGCAGCCCGCCGCCCCTGCCGCGTGCGCCACAGCTTGCCGATCGACGGATGGGTGCCACGTCCGCGCAGGAAGCGGATGATCTCCTCGCCGGTGTGGAGCGCTGCCAGCTCCTGGCGAACCAAGGGGTCGTCGGTACGGCCCTGCTGTCGGGCCAGTCGGATCAGATCGTCGACGGGCACGGGCACTCGTCCGCGCTTCGAGCGTGAACCCGAGGCACCGGTCGTGGAGGCGACACCGGTCTGCACTCGTTCGTGGGCCAGCAGGGCGACCGCCATCCGCCAGCCGTCGTTGACGTCGCCCACGACCCAGTCGATCGGGCAGCGGGCCTCGTCGAAGAAGACCTCGTTGAACTCGGCTTCACCGGTCATCTGACGCAGCGGCCGGACGGTCACGCCCTCCTGGTTCATCGGCAACACGAGCATCGTGATGCCTCGGTGCTTCGGAGCCTCCGGGTCAGTGCGGACCAGCAGGATGGCCACGTCGGCGTTCTGGGCACCGGAGGTCCACACCTTCTGACCGGTCACGACCCACTCGTCGCCGTCGCGTTCGGCCTTGGTGGCGAGCGAGGCGAGGTCCGAACCGGCGCCGGGTTCGCTGTACAGCTGGCACCAGATGTCGTCGCCGCGCAGGCCTCGTTCGATCACCGCCTGGCGCAGTGCCGGGTGGCCGTGGTCCCGCACGACCGGCAGAGCCATGCCGATACCGATGCCGAACGTGCCGTCCTCGGACGGGATGCGGCCGGCCGAGCGTTCCTTGTAGATGCGGCGGCGTGCCTCGGACGCGTCCTGACCGCCGACGTCGACCGGATAGTCGAGCCCCGACAGGCCGGCCTCGTGGAGCGCGGCCCGCCACGCCTTCGCCCGGGCCATGCCGCCTTCCGCCGCCGCGAGGACGGCCGGAACGGTCTCGTCGAAGAACCGGTCGACGTGCGCGGCGAACTCGTCGTCAGTGGTGATCTCCCCCATTCCGCCATCATCCCAGACCGGCGAGCCCGCGACGCAGACGGCTGGGTCGCGGCGTGAGTCGTGTGTCACACTCACCCGATGCCGACTGCACACAACGGATCCGTTGCCCTCGAGTACGAGACCTTCGGGGACCCGAGCAACCCGACCGTTCAGCTGGTCATGGGCTTCACCGCCCAGATGATCGCCTGGCGTGACGGCTTCTGCGAGGCGATCGCCGACCGCGGCTTCCACGTCGTCCGTCACGACAACCGCGACTGCGGTCTGTCGACGAAGACGGACGGTCCTCTCCCCGATTCGGCGGCGTGGGTCACCGCGGGGCTGGCCGAACAGGCCGACCCGTCGAGCAACGCGCGCGCCGCCCTGCCGGCCCCGCCCTACACGCTGTCGGAGATGGCGGCCGACGCCGTCGCAGTGCTCGACGCGATCGGTGTCGACTCGGCGCACGTGGTCGGGGCCTCCATGGGCGGGATGATCGTCCAGACGATGGCCATCGAGCATCCAGAGCGTGTGGCGACGCTGACGTCGATCATGTCGACGACCGGCGACCCGATGGTCGGCCAGGCGACGCCGGAGGCGATGATGGCGCTGCTGGCCCCGCCCGCTGACGGTCGCGAGGCGATCATCGAGCAGGGCGTTGTAGCTGGTCGGGTGTTCGGCGGTTCGCTGTTCGACGAGGATGCGCACCGCGCGCATCTGACCGAGGCCCACGACCGGATGTTCCATCCCGAGGGGGCAGCGTTTCAGCTGGTCGCCATCCTGGCCTCGGGCGACCGCACCGAGGCGCTCGCTGGCCTCGAGGTGCCGAC